>NZ_SOFX01000047.1:0-147951 GCF_004402745.1 Cryobacterium sp. TMN-39-2 | reverse complement strand
CGGGACCGGCTCGTGCGACGCCGCCGGCTCGACCGGCGCCCGCGCCCGCCGTATCCGCCAAGCCGGCCGGCGCCCCGGCACGCCCCGCCGGCCCGGTGATCACCAAGCCGCCGATCCGCAAGCTGGCCAAGGACCTCGGCGTCGACCTCAGCCAGGTGGAGCCCACCGGCCGGTTCGGTGACGTCACCCGCGAGGACGTGCTGCGCGAGGCCACCCAGGCCAGCGTGTTCCGCAACATCCAGACGCCGGAGTGGCCGACCGACCGCGAGGAGCACATCCCCGTGAAGGGCGTGCGCAAGGTGATCGCGCAGACCATGGTGCGCAGCGCCTTCACCGCCCCGCACGTGAGCCTGTTCGTGGACGTGGACGCCACCCGCACCATGGAGTTCGTCAAGCGGCTCAAGGTCTCCACCGATTTCGCCGGCGTCAAGGTGTCGCCGCTGCTGATCATGGCCAAGGCCATGATCTGGGCCGTGCGGCGCAACCCCACCGTCAACTCGGTCTTCACCGACGAGGAGATCGTGATCAAGCACTACGTGAACCTCGGCATCGCCGCGGCCACCCCGCGTGGGCTGATCGTGCCCAACATCAAGGAAGCCCAGGACATGAGCCTGCTCGAGCTGGCCGGCGCCCTCGAGAAGCTCACCCTCACGGCCAGGGACGGGAAGACCAGCCCGGCCGAGATGGCCAACGGCACCATCACGATCACCAACATCGGCGTCTTCGGCATGGACACCGGCACCCCGATCCTCAACTCCGGCGAGGCCGGCATCGTGGCGCTGGGCACGATCAAGCTCAAGCCCTGGGTCGTCGACGGCGAGGTCCGCCCGCGCTTCGTCACCACCATCGGCGCGAGCTTCGATCACCGGGTGGTCGACGGCGACGTGGCCAGCCGGTTCCTGGCCGACGTGGCCAGCATCATCGAGGAGCCGGCGCTGCTCCTGGAGTAGGTCACCTGGCGAGATCGCTGGGGCCGGTGACGGACTCCGGTCACGCCGAACGGATGCCGATCACGACGGTGGCATCCAGCGCCCGGGAGTGTGTGACGTGCGGGGTGAGGCCGTGCCGGGCGAAGATCGCGAGGGTCTCCGGCGCCTGCCCGGCGCTGGTCTCCACGAGCAGCCGGCCCCCGGGGGACAGCCACTCCGGGGCCGCCGCCACGAGCCGGCGCTGAACGTCGTGGCCGTCGTGGCCGCCATCGAGAGCGACCCTGGCCTCGTGCAGCCGAGCCTCGGGCGGCATCCGAGTTATCGCATCCGTGGGCACGTAGGGGGCGTTGGCCACAACGACGTCGACCCGGCCGAGCAGGGTGCGCGGCAGTGGGGAAAACAGGTCGCCGGTGAGGGCGATACCGCCCAGCGGCTCGATGTTCTCCCGGGCACAGTTCGTCGTCGCCGGGTCGATGTCTACGGCGTAAAGCGTCAGCCCCGGCTCGCCAGCGAGCAGTGCGGCCCCCACGGCTCCTGTGCCGCAGCACATGTCGACCGCCACAGAGCCGGGCCGGAGGAGCCGGGCCGCCCGCCGCACCAGCAGGCCGGTGCGTCGACGCGGCACGAAAACGCCCGGCCGGACGATGATCCGCAGCCCGCAGAACTCCACCCAGCCGAGCACCTGTTCGAGCGGCAGACCGGATTCGCGCAGGCCGAGCAGTTGCTCCAGTTCGGCCGGTGTTCCGGCGGCCGCCGTCAGCAACCGGGCCTCGTCTTCGGCGAAGACGCAGCCGGCCGCGCGCAGGCGTTCGATCACTTCAAGCGGGGCGGCGCGGCGCGGCGACATCGCGGCTCAGACCGTGCGGCTCTGTCGCCAGCTGCGCAGGGTGGCCAGCTCGGTGTCGGTGATGCCCGCCCCGGCGAGCACTGCAGGCAGGTCGAGGCCCGCCAGGGCCGTGCGAAAGGCGCCCTCCGTTGTGGTGCCGAAGGATCGGCAGAGCGCCTCGCTTTCGGCCTCCTCGTGTGCCCGGCCGGATGCGACGGCCCGTTGGTCGCCGCGGCGCACGGTCTCCAGGTAGTCGTCCACGATGGCCTCGGGCTCGGCGCCGGCGATGGTGAGCAGCAGGAGGGCGATCTGCCCGGTGCGGTCCCGGCCCGCCGCGCAGTGGAAGAGCACGCCGCCCGGTGCCGCCCGGGCCAGCGCCGCCAGCGCGGCCCCCGACCGTTCCGGCATCGCGGCCAGGTGCGGCAGGTAGTACAGCGCGGTGCCGACCAGGCCGTTGTCCCAGTAGTCCGCCCAGAATGCGGTGTTCTCCAGCCCGTCGAGGTCGATGGGCACCGTGGTGAGCCAGTCCGGTCGCGGTTGGCTGTCTTGGGCGCGCTCGCCGGGTTGGCGCAGATCGACGACGGTACGGATGCCCGCCGCGTAGAGCTGATCCCAGCCGGCGCGGGTGGTCTGGTCCAGGTTCTCCGACCTGAAGAACACGCCCGCCGCGGTCGTACCGCCGGTGCGGTACGGGATGCCGCCCAGGTCGCGGGCGTTCGCCAACCCAGCCACCGCCAGGAGTCGGTCGGCCGCGCGGGCAGGTGCCGGTGCTGACGGCGGTGCTGACGGCGTTGTTGACGACGGCTCGTCCATCGACCCGGCCTAGAAGGTGACGGTGGACAGGAGGCGGACCGGGGGACGCGGATCGGTGCGGAGCCGGGCGTGGGTCTCCACATCGAAGCGCTCGGTGCCGTACTTCAGTTTCTGCCGCTCGATGCCTTCGGCCGCGAAACCCGCCGTGGTGGCGACCCGGCAGGAGGCCGGATTGTTGGTGCGGTGGCCGAGCTCCAGCCTGTGCAGGCCCTGCTCGGTGAAGGCCCAGTCGGCGATCGAGGCGAGGGCGAGCGTCGCCAGGCCCTGGCCCCTGGCCTCGGCCGAAACCCAGTAGTAGACCCAGCCGGTTCCGTGCCGGTGTTCCATGCTGCCCACACCCACGTTGCCCACCGCGACGCCGTCGAGGCTGATCGCGAAGTTCTGCCGCGAGACCGTCGCGGGGGCGAGGTTCTCGGTGATGAAACTCTCGCAGCGCGCGACCGTCGACAGCTCGATCGCACCGACCTGGGCGGCCAGGTCGCCGCTCACGGTGAAGGCGGTTTGCAGACTGGTCGCGTCGTCGAGCCGCCACGGGCGCAGCATCGCCACCGGGGCGGGCGGCACCGACCGGTCAGCACGGCCGGCCCGGCTGGTCCGACCGAGGCGAGTGCGTGCGGGCAGGCTCCCGGCGGGCGGGGCGGTGCCCTTGCCGGCGCGTGCTCTCATGGCAACAGAGTAGACGGCGGGCGTCGCCACCGCGACTTGCCGCACTATCCCCCTGTGCGGGCTCTGAAACGGGAGTGTGCCCGATGTCACCGTCGGGCGCAGCGCCCGAGTTGCCGCAGAATCCCCCTTCGACACCGCTGACGGGGGTGTTTGCCGCAAGTCGGGGCCGCCGCACGGCGGCGAACCGGATGCGCGAATCGCGGCACGGCGGGGGAGGATGGGGCATGGCCTTCGAGAGCACACCTTTGCGTCGGATCGAGGAAGACCCGCAGCATCCGCTGACCAGGAACACCTGGCCAGCCACCCTGCCGCCGGTGGCCCAGCTGCTCGAGACCGGAATCGACCTGGGGCCGGCCACGGTCTTCGTCGGAGAGAACGGCGCCGGCAAGTCCACGCTCGTGGAGGCCATCGCCCTGGCCTGGGGTCTGTCCCCGGAGGGTGGCTCCACCGGCGCACGCAACTCCACCCGGCCCAGCGAATCCTCGCTCCACGACCACCTGCGCCTGGTGCGCAGCGGCGGCAGCACCCGCCGCGGCTACTTTCTGCGCGCCGAGACCATGCACGGCTTCTTCACCTACCTGGAGGAGAACCCGGGCAGTGGGCCTGAGCCGCGCTTCCACGAGATCTCGCACGGGGAATCGTTCCTCGAGCTGGCTATCGACAAGTTCCGCGGCCGGGGCCTGTGGGTGCTCGACGAGCCGGAATCCGCGCTCTCGTTCTCGGGCTGCCTGGCGCTGCTCGGCCACCTCAAGGAGCTGCTGGCCGCGGGCGGTTCGCAGGTGATCATGTCGACGCACTCGCCGTTGCTCGCCGCGCTGCCCGGTGCCCGGATCCTCGAGGTGGGCGAGTGGGGGCTGCGCGAGATGGCCTGGCGCGATCTCGACCTGGTCACCAACTGGGCCGGCTTCCTCGACGCCCCGGAGCGGTACCTGCGGCACCTCTGACCCGCCACCATCGGCTCTAATGGTTTTGACAATCATTATCAATAGGCGTAGCGTTTCGATCGTGAAGACCCCCAGACTCCTCCTCCCCGCCCTGGCCGCCTCCGCCGCCCTCGTGCTGGCCGGATGCTCGACGACCGCCACCAACGCCGCGGGATCGGACGGTGACCTCAAGGTCGTCGCCACGACCACCCAGATCGCCGACCTCACCCGCAACATCGTCGGCGACGCCGACGGCGTCACGATCACCCAGCTGATCCAGCCCAACCAGAGCGCGCACAGCTACGACCCGTCGGTCGCCGACCTCACCGCCCTGGGCGCGGCGGATGTGCTCGTGATCAACGGCGTCGGGCTCGAAGAGTGGCTCGACGACGCCATCGAGGCTTCCGGCTTCGACGGGGTCACCATCGACTCCGATGAGGGCATCACCATTCAGGGTGTCGAGGCCGGCCACGAGGAGGAGGCCGCTCACGAGGATGAGGCCGCGCAGGAGGAGGCCGGCCACGAAGATGAGGCCGAGCACGACCACGACCACGCCGGCGGCAACCCGCACATCTGGACCGACGTGAAAAATGCCGAGGCCATGGTCGCCACCATCGCCGATGGCCTGGCCGGTGCCAGCACCAGCCACGCCGCCGACTTTGAGGCCAACGAGGCCGTCTACACCGCCCAGCTCGCCGAGCTGGATGGCTGGATCCGCGAGAACGTCGACGCCGTCCCGTCCAGCGAGCGCCTACTGGTGAGCAACCACGACGCCTTCGGCTACTTCACCGCCGCCTACGGCATCACCTATGTCGGCAGCGTCATCCCCAGCTTCGACGACAACGCCGAGCCGAGCGCCGCCGAGATCGACGCCCTCGTGGCCGCCGTCAAGACCACCGGTGTCAAGGCCGTCTTCTCGGAGGCGTCCATCAACCCGAAGGCGGCCGACACCATCGCCGCAGAGGCCGGCGTCGCGGTGTACTCCGGAGACGACGCCCTTTACGGCGATTCGCTGGGCCCGGCCGACAGCGCCGGCGCCACCTACATCGCCAGCCAGCTGCACAATGTGCGCCTCATCCTCGAGTCCTGGGGTGTGACGCCCAGCGCCGTACCCGCCGACCTGCAATAGTTGAACAGTGAACGAGAACCCTTCTCAGCAGCGGATGCCCGCACCGCTCGCCCTCCGCGTCTCCGGGGCCTCGTTCGCCTACGCCCAGACCCCGGCTCTGACCGGCATCGACTTCGATCTGCATCCCGGTGAGGCCGTCGCGCTGATCGGGCCGAACGGCTCGGGCAAGTCCACCCTGCTCAAGGGCATCCTGGGCCTGATCCACCGCACCGAGGGCACCGTCGAGGTGCTCGGCCACGCCACTGCCCCGGCCGGCACCGTCGGCTACGTGCCGCAGACCGACGAGCTCGACCCCGAGTTCCCGGTCAGTCTCGAACAGGTGGTCATGATGGGCCGCTACCGCGAGCTCGGCTGGCTGCGCCTGCCCGGCAGGAAGGACCGCAAGGCCGTGGCCGCGGCGCTGGAGACTGTCGGCCTCAACCACCTCGCCAAAACCCGGTTCGGCGAACTCTCCGGCGGCCAACAGCAGCGCGGCCTGCTCGCCCGCG
Organism: Cryobacterium sp. TMN-39-2; assembly: GCF_004402745.1. NCBI lineage: Bacteria > Bacillati > Actinomycetota > Actinomycetes > Micrococcales > Microbacteriaceae > Cryobacterium > Cryobacterium sp. TMN-39-2. The sequence goes on along the minus strand of NZ_SOFX01000047.1, from coordinate 142,177 downwards.
CCGTGGCGGCCGGCCCCCGGCTGCTTCTGCTCGACGAACCCTTCAACGGGCTCGACCAGTCCAACCGGGAGGCCCTCGTCGGCACCGTCGAACGGCTCAAAGCCGAGGGCGTCGCCGTGCTCGTGTCCACCCATGACCTCGAACTGGCCCGCGCGGTCTGCGAGCGAGTGCTGCTGCTCAACGGCAACCAGGTCGCCTTCGGACCACGCGAGAGTGTGCTCACCCTCGACAACGTGCAGCGCACTTTCCACGAGGTCGGCGTCGAGATGGACCAGCACACGCTCGTCGTTCCCGGCCACGAAGGCCACTGAATGGCCGACCTGCTCGGACCCCTCTTCACCGCGTTCACCCTGCCGTTCATGGCGCGGGCGCTGGTGGTGCTGCTCGCCCTCAGCCTGGTCGCCGGCATCGTCGGCGTGCTCGTCAACCTGCGCAGCCTCGAATTCATCAGTGACGGTCTCACCCACTCGGTCTTCCCGGGCATCGCCATCGGCTTCGTCTGGGGCGGCCGCGAGGGACTCTTCGTCGGCGCCATGATCGCCGCCATCCTGGCCGCGGTCGTGCTCACCGTGATCACCCGGCGCGCCGTGTCGGGGGATGCGGCGATCGCGATCGTCTTCACGGCCATGTTCAGCATCGGCATCCTGGTCGTCTCCCGGCAGACCAACTATGCCGGCCAGCTCGAACAGCTGCTCTTCGGCAGGCTGCTCACGGTCACGGCCGCCGAGGTGACCCAGACGCTGGTCATCTGCGCGATCGCCCTGCTCCTGGTGGGCCTCACCCTCAAGCAGCAGGTGTTCCGGGCTTTCGACCGCACCGCGTTCGCCGCGGCCGGCTACCGGCCGCTGCTGCTCGACCTGATCCTGAACGTCGCCATCGCGCTCGTGGTGGTCGCCGCATCGAGCGCCGTCGGCAATCTGCTCGTCCTGGCCGTACTCATCGTGCCCGGCGCCGTCGCCCGGCTGGTCACGGTGCGGCTTTGGGCTCTCTTCCCGCTCGCGGCCGGCTTCGCCGCCCTGTGCGCCTGGGTGGGCTTGACGCTCGGCTTCGAAGCCTCCGTCTCGGCCGGCATCGACCTTCCCAGCGGCGCCACCGTGGTGCTGGTACTCGTGGCCGGCTACCTGCTGGTGCTCCTCGGCCGCCTCGCGGTTGACCGGATGCGCCGCCCCGCCCAGCCGGCCGTCGATCCGGAACCGGTGACCGCCTGATGGGCTACTTCGAGAAGGCCCTGCTGGCCGCAGCCGTCATCGGCGCGCTGAGCGGCCTGGTCGGCACCCTGGTGCTGCTGCGCCGGCGCACCTTCTTCGCCCAGGCGCTCACCCACGCCACGTTTCCCGGCGCCGTCGCGGCGGCGTTGCTGGGAGTGAGCATCCCGCTGGGCGCCGCCGTCGCCAGCGCCGTGATCGTGGCGGTGATGACCCTCCTCGGCCGGGTGCGCCGCCAGGGCAGCCAGGTGGCGTCGGGCATCATGCTGACCGCAGGGTTCGCGCTCGGTGTGCTGCTTCAGGCACTCAACCCGTCGTTGCCCGTGCACGTGGAGTCCTACCTGGTCGGCTCCATCCTCACCGTCACCGACGGCGACGTGATTCTTGCCGTCTCGGTTCTGACCGCGGCGGTGCTCGCGGCCATTCTCTTCGGCAAGGAGATCCTGTTCTCCACCTTCGACCGCACCGGCTTCCGGGCGGCCGGGTACCGGGAGTGGCCGATTGAACTTCTCACGCTGGTGCTCATCGCCGCCACTGTCGTGACGGCGATGCCCGCGGTGGGCGCCATCCTCGCCATCGCCCTGATCGCCGCCCCCGCCGCGGCCGCCCGACTGGTGATGCGGACCGCGCCGGGCATCGTCCTGCTCGCGCCTCTCATCGGCGCCGGATCCGGGGTCGTCGGCGTGTTGCTGTCCCGCATTCTCGATGTGGCGGCGGGGCCCGCCATCGCGCTCACCGCCGCCGCCTGCTTCCTCCTCGCACTGGGGGCACGCTCACTGCGTGCGCGCGCCGGAGGCGTTCCCACTCCCGTCCGCGCCGGGCTACGGTTGAAATCATGAAGCGAAACACCTGGCAGCGAGAGGCCGTGCGCACCGAGCTCGGCCGCGTCGAGGGGTTCGTCAGCGCCCAGGGCCTGCACTCGGCCCTGCACACCAGCGGTTCCCCGATCGGCCTGGCCACGGTCTACCGTGCGCTCGCCGACCTGGCACTGGAGGGCGACGCCGATTCGCTGCAGTCGCCCGACGGCGAGAGCCTGTACCGGGCGTGCAGCACCACGGATCACCACCACCACCTGATCTGCCGCAACTGCGGACTCACCGTGGAGATTGAGGTGGACGCCATCGAGAACTGGGCCACCGAGGAGGCGGCCAAGCACGGTTTCACCGAAGCCGCCCACGTCATCGACATCTTCGGCCTGTGCGCGGCGTGCACCGCGCTTGCATCAGACCGCCCCACCCCGTAGGCTGGGTAGCTGCTGCGCATATCTGTGCGTGCATTGCTTGTTCGTGACTTTTCCTCCCACCGAATCAGCCGCTGAAACTCACCTTTCGGCAGGCCGCTTCAGGGTGGAATCCAACGCGAACCGGCCGACAAGAGATCTTGGGAAGGGCATTCGCCCTTCGGTATTGGAGGAAAACCATGGCAGCAACCTGCCAGGTGACCGGAGCCGTTCCCGGCTTTGGACACAACATTTCGCACTCGCACCGGCGCACCAAGCGTCGTTTCGACCCGAACGTGCAGACCAAGAAGTACTTCGTGCCGTCGCTTCGCCGCAACGTCACGTTGACCCTCTCGGCAAAGGGCATCAAGGTTATTGATGCTCGCGGCATTGAGTCGGTCGTCAAGGACCTGCTCGCACGTGGGGAGAAAATCTAATGGCTAAGGCTCAGGACGTACGTCCGATCATCAAGCTGCGTTCGACGGCAGGAACCGGTTACACCTACGTGACCAAGAAGAACCGTCGCAACAACCCCGACCGTCTCGTACTCAAGAAGTACGACCCCGTAGTGCGCAAGCACGTTGACTTCCGTGAGGAGCGCTAAAAATGGCGAAGAAGAGCATGATTGCCAAGAACAACCAGCGCAAGGTCATCGTTGAGCGTTACGCCGCGAAGCGCCTCGAGCTGAAGAAGGCTCTTGTCGACCCGGCCGGCACCGACGAGTCCCGTGAAGAGGCTCGCAAGGGCCTCCAGAAGCTGCCCCGCAACGCCTCGCCGGTTCGCCTGCGCAACCGCGACGCGGTTGACGGTCGTCCCCGTGGCCACCTCTCCAAGTTCGGCATCTCGCGCGTACGTTTCCGCGACATGGCGCACCGCGGCGAGCTGCCCGGCATCACCAAGTCCAGCTGGTAACCAGCTACTGATCGCGTAACTGCGAACAGCGCAGTATCAACAGGGGATGCCCGACTTCGGTCGGTCATCCCCTGTTCTGCGTCTGCGCCCGAACGGCACCGTCGTCCCCGTACGGGGGCGCACAGTTCGCGCACAGCACAAACACACCCCAATCCGCCGGGCAAAGCGTCCCGAAACGCCGTAAATCCGCGGAATCTCGCGGATCAATGCTAGATTCAACGCGGTCGAACCGACCAACGGAGGCGTTGTCTCAACGTCGCCCGCTTCACGTGAATACCTGTTTTTTTACAGACGAAGGTCCGAGGAGGACACTCAATGGCTGACAAGTCGCTGAACAAGACCGAGCTCGTTGCCAAGGTTGCCGCAGATTCTGGCCAGAGCCAGGCTGCTGTCGACGGCGTTCTGAACGCTTTCTTTGCAACCCTCGCCGACACCGTTGCGAACGACGGCAAGGTCACCATCCCGGGATGGCTCGGCGTCGAGCGCACCGCAACCGCCGCTCGCACCGGCCGCAACCCGCAGACCGGCGAAGAAATCGCCATTGCTGCCGGCCACCGCGTCAAGCTGACCGCTGGTAGCAAGCTCAAGGCTGCCGCCAAGTAGGTTTCAGCTTTTGTAGTGCCGGTGGGCGTCGACTTCGGTCGGCGCCCACCGCTGGTTAACCGGCGTCGCCCGAAGGCGCCCGGCTGCGCGGTGGCCGGCCACGGCGGGTTCGGCTTCCCCCGCCGGTTAAGCTGGAGTGGTGTCCCGTTATGTGCGAATCATCGGGCCGGCAGCCCTGCTGTTGGCCGCGATTGTGGCGACGGTGGCGGGCCTGGTCTACGGCGGCGGTGCCGAGGCCCAGCTGCTCGCCGATCCCGGCGCTGTGGTGCGATGGGGCCTTCCGGTGGCCAAGCTGCTCGTCAACCTCGGCGCGGCCGGCACCATCGGTGCCCTGGTCCTGACCTGTTTCGCCCTGAGCCCGAAGGAACGTGAGTACGGCACCGCCATCGACCTGGCCGCCGGCTCCGCCGCCTTCCTCACCATCGCGTCGGCGATCACCGGCTTCCTCACCTTCCTCCAGGTGACCAACGCGACGATCAGCTTCAACGACACTTTCAGCGCCACCGTCGGTCAGTTCTTCAGCCAGATCGAGCTCGGCCAGGCTTGGCTGTCCACCACCCTGATCGCCGCCGCCGTCACCGTGCTCTGCTTCGCCGTGCGCAACCAGACCGCGCTGGTCTTCGTCACCGTGCTCGCCCTGCTCGCGCTGCTGCCGATGGCCCAGCAGGGCCACTCCGCCGGCGCCGAGGGCCATGACGCGGCCATCACGGCGCTGGGCCTGCACCTGGTCTTCGCAGCCGTATGGTTGGGCGGAATTCTCACCATCATCCTGCTGCACAAGCAGCTGTCGTCCGCGCGCCTGCGTGAGGTCGTCGGCCGGTATTCCACCCTCGCGCTGGTCAGCTTCGTGGTCGTCGCCGCCTCCGGCTACGTCAGCGCCGAGCTGCGCGTGGGCAGCTGGGACCGGCTGCTCACCGGCTACGGCATCCTGGTGCTCGCCAAGGTGGCGCTGCTGCTCGTGCTCGGCGGCTTCGGCGTGCTGCAGCGCCGGTACCTGATCGGCCGGATGCGCACCGGCGCCGGCCGCACCGACACCTTCTTCTGGTGGCTCGTGGTGGGCGAGATCGCGTTCATGGGCCTGGCCAGCGGCGTGGCCGCTGCCCTCGCACGAACGGCCACCCCGGTCGCCCAGGTGGTCACCACGGCGATCCCCACCGCCACCCCGGCGCAGATCCTCACCGGCGAGCCCCTGCCGCCCGAGCTCACCTTCGCCAGGTACTTCACCGAGTGGAACTTCGATCTCGCCTGGGTGCTGTTCTGCGCGTTCGGCATCTTCTTCTACCTCGCCGGGGTGCGGCGGCTGCGCCGCCGCGGCGACAGCTGGCCGCTGCACCGCACCATTTTCTGGACGCTGGGCATGGTCACCCTGTTCTACATCACCAACGGCGGCGTGAACGTGTACGAGAAGTACCTCTTCTCCACCCACATGCTCGCGCACATGGCCCTGACGATGCTGGTGCCGGTGCTGCTGGTTCCCGGCGCTCCGGTCACCCTGGCGGCCCGCGCCATCCGGATGCGCCGCGACGGCAGCCGGGGCCCCCGTGAGTGGATCCTGCTGGCCGTGCACTCGCGCTTCGCCGGCATCATCTCGAACCCGATCGTGGCCGCGGTGCTTTTCGCCGGGTCGCTGTGGGTGTTCTACTACACGTCGCTGTTCAGCTGGGCGACGACGGACCACATCGGCCACCAGTGGATGATCGTGCACTTCCTGATCACCGGGTACCTTTTCGTGCAGTCACTGATCGGCATCGACCCGGTGCCGTTCCGCCTGCCGTACACGTTCAGGCTGCTGCTGCTGCTGGGCACCATGGCGTTCCACGCCTTCTTCGGCCTGGCCCTGATGACCGGCACCGGCCTGCTCCTCGCGGACTGGTACGGCGCCATGGGCCGCGACTGGGGGCTGAACGCCCTGGCCGACCAGCAGGCCGGCGGGGGGATCGCCTGGAGCGTCGGCGAGATCCCCACCATCGCATTGGCCATCATCGTGGCCATCCAGTGGGGCCGCAGCGACGACAAGGAAACCAAGCGCCGGGACCGCAACGCCGACCGCACCGGCGAGGCCGAGCTCAACGACTACAACGACCGCCTCGCACGCCTGGCAGCGCACGACAGATAGCGCCGGACCGGGCCCGGAGCCGGCACCCGCCGCTAGCGCAGCTGGATGGCCAGGGCGCCGTCGGGCTGGATCGTGACGGAGAGGGCCACCGAGAACGGGACATCCTCATCGCGGGTGCTCAGATCGCCGTCGTACAGGGACTGCACGTCGACCACGATGTGAGCCTGGCCGCCGGTGCTGGGCATGTCGAAGGCCGTCTCGCCGGCGGTGAGTACGACCTCCGGGTACTGCGCGATCGACCATGCCGGGGCGGACTTGACCCTGTTGTCGATCTCGATGCCGAAGGGGCAGTTCGACGGTTGCAGCACCTGCTGGGTGGCGCACTCGTCGAGGAACTCATTGAGCTTGGTCTGCACCTGGCCGGTGAAGGTCGTGTTGGGCACCGCGTCCACCGTGACGTCGGCGGCACCGGAGGCCACGACGGGCACACTCTGCACGGGCGCGGTCAGTAACGTCGAATCGTGGGAGATGTCGTAGACCGCCGGAGCGAAGGCCAGGTACGCACCCCGGTTCGAGAACGTGATCGGTGCGTCGGCCGCCGCATGGGCCCGGGTATCGAGGGTGAGTCCGTTCACCGAGAAGTCGGCCTCGTGCAGCACCGTCACCTGCAGCACCGCCAGGGGACTCGCGGCGAAGCCCCAGGTGCTGAACAGGCCGGCAACGGTGCCGAGGCGTTCCACGGTGAACTCCATCGAGGTCTCGGTGCCGTCCAGGCGGAAGTCGAACACCACGGTGTGCTGGCTCTTCTGGCCCACCTCGCTGTCCGCGGAGCTGGCCGTGTCGCTGACGAATTCGATGTCGGTGATCGAGCCCAGCACCGACGGACGTAGCAGAGTGCGCGGCAGGTCTTGGGGGAGACCGGCCGCTTCGAGGTCGGCATCCGTCGGTTCGGCGCCGGGAAGTGCCAGCGCGGTGTCGGTGTTGTGCGTGGCCAGCGCGTCGAGGTACTGCCGCACGAACCCGCCGGCACTGTACAGATCGCGGTTGAGAGCGCCGATGGTGGCGACCAGGGCGGCGCCGAGCAGGGCGCAGATAACGCAGACCGCAAGCGTGGCACGCAGATAGCGCGCCCGCCGCACCCCGTTACCGACCCCGTAGCTCACCTCCACATCCTACGGGGACCACCTCCAAGCTCGGTGCGGCTGCGCCGCTTGATGCGGGCCGGGCTGACCGGTGCACCGGGCCGAGCTCGGTGAGTTATCCACCGGCAGGCCGGGGCGCGGGTTGTGGGCCCGGCCGGACGGTTACAGTGGAAGGGAAACGCGATGCTCCTCGTGCCTTCGCGCCGCATCGCCCCGCATCCCACCGAAAGTTCCCTGTGACCGCGCTTCCCCCCGAAATTCCGCTTTCGCGCGAGCAGGCCGAGGTGTTCGCCGCCATCGAGGGCACCAAGCAGAACGTCTTCGTCACCGGTCGGGCCGGAACCGGTAAGTCCACGCTGCTCAACCACCTCTCCTGGAATACCAGTAAGCAGATCGTCATCGCGGCGCCGACCGGCGTCGCCGCCCTGAACGTGGGCGGTCAGACCCTGCACTCGTTGTTCCGGCTGCCGATCGGCGTCATCGCCGATCACGCGATCGACCAGAACGATCAACTGCGCAAGCTGCTCAACACGATCGACACCGTGGTCATTGACGAGGTCTCCATGGTCAACGCCGACCTGATGGACGCCATCGACCGCAGCCTCCGTCAGGCCAGGCAGCGCCCGCACGATACCTTCGGCGGCGTGCAGATCGTGCTCTTCGGCGACCCGTACCAGCTCGCTCCGGTGCCGGGGGATCCCGAGGAACGTGCCTACTTCGCCGACACCTACCGCTCGATGTGGTTCTTCGACGCGAAGGTGTGGCAGAGCGCCGAGCTGAAGATCTTCGAACTCACCGAGATCCACCGCCAGCACGACGCCGGCTTCAAGACGATGCTCAATGCGGTGCGCTATGGCCAGGTGACGCCCGAGATCGGTGGGGCACTCAACGGTGCGGGTGCCCGCACCCCGCCGAGCGAGGGAGTCATCACGCTGGCCACCCGCAATGACGCGGTCAATCGCATCAACGCTGCCGCGCTCAAGCGGCTGTCCGGCAAGTCCCTCTCGGCCAAAGCCGAGGTCACCGGCGACTTCGGTGGACGCACCTACCCGGCCGACGAGGTTCTCGAACTCAAGGTCGGTGCCCAGGTGATGTTCCTCCGCAACGACAACCCGCTCGACGGGGGTCCGCGCTGGGTGAACGGCACCATCGGCACCGTGACACGGGTCGACTCCACCGTGTACGTCGACATCGACGGCACCACCCACGAGGTGGAGCCCACGGTGTGGGAGAAGTTCAAGTACACCTACAACGCGGCGACGAAGAAGCTCAGCAAGGACGTCGTGGCCGAGTTCACCCAGTTCCCGCTGCGGCTGGCCTGGGCGGTCACGATCCACAAGTCGCAGGGCGCCACCTACGAGCGGGCGATCGTCGACCTCGGCACCCGGGTGTTCAGCCCCGGCCAGACCTATGTGGCGCTGAGCCGGCTGACCAGCCTGAACGGCCTCTACCTCACCCGGCCGTTGCGCCCGAGCGACATCATCGTCGACGAGAACGTGCTCCGTTTCATGGAGGGCCTGCGCGTCACCCCCGCCGTCGAAGGCGCCTGACCCCCTCCCGGACAACCCATCGATTCGGCCCAACCATATGAAGGCCCCGGGTGCTCACTGCGTGGCTGGGTTCTTGCTGGGCATTTCGATGAGTGTTTGGCCGGGGTCGATGGTTGCCGGTGGTCGTAGCCAGTATTGGTCCTGGTGTTCGAGGATTTGCCAGCCTCGGGTGTGTAGTAGTCGGTGGTGGGGGTTGCAGAGCAGGATGCCGAGCCGGAGGTCGGTGCTGCCGTGGTCCCGGGCCCAGTGTTGGATGTGGTGGGCTTCGGTGAGGGTGGGTGGTTTGTCGCAGTCGCCCCATCGGCAGCCGCCGTCTCGGGCGGCTAGGGCGATGCGTTGTGCGGGGGTGAAGAGGCGTTCTTCGCGGCCGACGTCGAGGGGTTGGCCGGTGGGGTCACGGAATGAGCGCGGGCTAGAAGACCACCGGACTCGCTGCGAAGGCGCCGGTTCGCGCGAGCTGGATGGCGGGGTCTGCGCAGCCGTCGATGGGGTTGGGGGTGGCGACCCGGCTGCTCTGGTCGGTGTTCGGCGGCGTCACGGCGAGCTCGGTGACCGGGATGAGTGGGCAGCCGTACACTCCGGCCCGGGTAAGGTGCAGCAGGCTGAACGCCGAATCGCCCGGCTGCAGCAGCACGGCGGATGGCGCCGCACGCGGTTCCAGGCCCGAAGCGGCACCAATGGGCTGACCGGTGTCTGCGGACACCAACTGCACGCGGGGATATCCATTGGCGGTGCAGGCGACGGCGCCGGAGTTGGTCACGGAGAGGTCCCAGAAGAAGCTGCCCGCGCCGCTGTCGGCCGGGCGTTCCTGCAGGGCGAAAGACAGCCTGTCGGTGGTGCACGCGGATGCGGCACCCGGTTCACCCGGCGACCCCGGCGAACCGGGACCGCCGGTCGGCTCGGGCGAGGGGACGCTCGACGGCGTGGGCGTGGGCGTGGGCACCGGGGCTGCGGAGGGGAGGGCGGTGGGGGTGTCCGTCGGGTCAAGGGTGGGGATCAGCGGTACTCCGCAGGCGGTCAGCGTCACTGCGGCGCCGACCATTACGAGAAACACTGTGCCGAGTCGTCGGGCCGTGAAGCCGCGCGAGCGACCCGTCCCTACGCGGATCATGCGCCCAGTATTGCACCGACTGGGCTTCTAGGCGCCGCGGGCGCGACGGGCGCGCGCCCTGGGTACACTCCCGGCAATGGGCTCTTCCGGCATTCCCCGCGGGGGTGGAATGCAGGGGGCACGGGATGGGCAGCGGGTCGTCATGACAGGTCAGAAGGCACGACAGCGGGGAGGACTTCCGCGGAGCCGAACCGGCACCGTGAGCCGGCTGAGCCGGCTGAACGTGCTGGGCCGGCGGCACCGGCGGCCGGGGGTGGCCGCGGTGGCCCTCCTGACGGTGACCCTGGTGCTTCCCCTGCCGGGTTGCGTGGATGCGGCGGCACTGTTTCCCATCGGCCCGGATACGGCGTCGGGCGCACTGGCCACCGAGGCCGTTGCTTCGCTCGACGCCGCACTGGCCGAGGGAATGGACCTGGCCGGCGCGACCGGCGCTATCGCCGGCGTGTGGGCGCCGTGGGCGGGGCAGTGGCTGGCGAGCCCGGGTGCCGAGGGCTCCGGCATCGACCCCACCACCGGCCGTCCGGCCGGCGGCGGGGCGCTCACCACCGACATGCGATTTCGCATCGGCACCCTGACGGGCGCGATGACCTGCACGGTGTTGCTCCGACTCGTGGATGAGAAGCGCGTGGGCCTGGACGACCCCGTGTCGTCATACCTGACCCGCCTGCCCGGGGTGCAGGGCATCACCCTGCGTCAGCTGTGCCAGCACACCGCCGGCCTCGGCCAGCCGAACCTCGAGCCGCAGTTCGTCAACAATCCCACCCGACAGTGGCCGCCCCTCGAACTCGTCTCCGGCGGGCTCGGGTCCACCAGGACCGGACAGCCCGGTCGGGTGTGGAACCCTTCCGACGCCGGCGTGCAACTTCTCGGGATGGCGCTGGAAGAGGCGACGGGCGACAGCTGGCCGGAACTCTACCGGCGGTACGTGTTCGAGCCGTTGGGGCTGCGCGACACGTCGTATCCCGATCCGCAGGACTTCGACCTGCCCGGCGACCACCCGCGGGGATGGGCCGCCGCTCTCGACACCGAAGGCACCCCGGACTGCACGCGTCCGGTCGATGTCACGCAGCTGTCCAACTCCATGAGCGGGGTGGCCGGCGGGGCCGTGTCCACCCTGGCTGATCTCAAGACCTGGTCGCAGGCGCTGGCCACCGGAGGATTGCTCTCCCCAGACGCAGCGGAACAGCAGTGGCGGAGCGTGCGGGAAGAGGGCGCCCCCCCAGTGGCGGCGATACGGGCTGGGGGCGGAGCAGCTGGGCCCGATGCGCGGCGCCGGCGGCGCGATCCCCGGTTTCCTGTCGGCGACGCTCTCCGACCCGGAGAGCGGCCTGACCGTGGTGGTGATGGTCAACGATTCCAGCGCGGGTGCGGAGTTAGCCCTGGCCCTGGCGCAGCGCCTGGCGGCGATCGCAGCGGAGATGCCCGTATCGGAGGGGCAATCGGATGCGGGGCTTGAGCTGCCCTGGACGGCGGAGGAAGCGACGGCCCAGATGCGCGTAAACGCGGTCTGTCCGACCGGCACAACCGGGATTCCGGCGGCGCCGGTCGGGTGACCGGTAGGAGCCTACTTCTTGAACGCGTCCTTGACGTTCTCGCCGGCCTGCTTGAGGTTGGCGCCGGCCTGGTCTGACCGGCCCTCCGCGACCTTGGAGTCGTCGTTGGTGACCTTTCCGAGGGTTTCCTTGGCCTTGCCCTTGAGGTCCTGGGCGGTGTTCTCGGCCTTGTCTGATGCACTCATCGTGTTCTCTCTTTCTCTTGGGGGTGGTTCGGGATGGTCGGATTGGTTGTTGGGTCGGTCACAGGTCCATGCGGCGGATCATGACCGTGGGCAGCAGCGTCGGGCGCAACGAGTCGTAGGTGATGGCCTCAACCTCGGGTCGTTCCTGACGCTCGGGCAGCAGCGCCGCCAGCGCGAGCACAGTGCCAACGCCCGCCACCAGGATCACCATGACCGGTGTACTCAGGTTGACCTGGCCCAGGTAGCGCAGGACATCGCCGGGGGCAGCGATCAGCGCGGGCCGGTCGAGCAGCGCGAGGACGAGTTCGGCGCCGAAGTAGAGGCATCCGGCGATGATGACCGAAGCCAGAGCGATGGCAACGACCGACCATGACGAGGGGGTCTCCCGGCGCGGCTGCTGAGTGTACGTGGACCGGGTGGCCCGGCCCGCCGGGTGGCGCAGCTGCAGTGCCGCAACGGCCTGGCGCGCTGCGAGCGTGCCGGGGGCCGAGGAGGGGATCGTGCGGGTCATGGCGTGGTGTTCCTTTGTGGTGTCGTGCGGAGGGAGGGAGGTCAGTCCACCGGTTTGGGCGGTCGACTGCCGGCGCCGGTGAGGCGCACGGTCACCCCGGCGATGTCCGCCCCGGTGAGGGTGGCCACGGTGCCGCGGATGTCGTGCTGCGCGCGTTCGGTCCGGTCGAGGGCATCGTCGACCGACGTATCCGTCTCGCCTCGGTCGAGCGGCAGCAGGCGGAGAGGGGTGCGCACGGTGAGGTCCAGACGGCCGGCCGCGTCGGCCACGTCGACCTTGACCTGGCTGGGCTGCACGGCGAGGGCGTCGGCGGCCACGGCCGAGACCAGTCTGGTCATCGCGCGCGCGGTAATGCGGTTTGCGCCGTGCGGGGTGACGGTCACGCTCGAACCGCTCATGGCTGCGAACCCTCGTCGGTCTCGTCGGCTTCGTCAGGCAGGTGCACGTCGTTGATGGTGACGTTGACCTCGGTGACTTCCAGGCCCACGAGAGTCTCGATGGCGTCGATGATCGCGGTCCGGGCATCGTCGGCGACCTGCTGCAGCGGCAGCGGGTACTCCGCCACGATGCTCAGGTCGACGGCGACGTGCGGCCCGTTGACCTTGACGCTCACGCCCTGGCTGCGGTCGGTGCTGCCGATTGCATCGCGGATGGCACCGAGGGCGCGAGCGGCGCCGCCGCCGAGGGCGTGCACACCGGTGACCTCGCGGACGGCGAGGCCGGCGATCTTGGCGACAACGGCATCGTTGATGACGGTGCTGCCGCGCGATGTGCCGGCGGGCAGATCGGTGCGGACCGAACCGATATCGGGGGTGAGGCTGGTCATGAGGCGGGCTCCTGTGCTCGTCGACCGCGCTGGCGCGGAACTGCTGTGACAATAAAGCTGGATGGTGAGATAGTCACTATGCTGCACGAAGAGTGCGGTGGGCGATTTTTCTCTTGCCGATTCTCATTGATACTGTTCAGACGCATCTCACGGCCGGTTCGTCACGAAATCCGCCGGCGAGATCGGTCTTGAGTAGAGAGAGGTCTCCGGTGGCAGGTACGGGGTCGATGGAGCGTGCGCCCCTGGGCGACGCCGCAGACTCGATACTCGCCGCCCGTGCCGCGGATGGCGACCTGCGCGCTTTCGAGGTGCTCGTCCGCCGCCACGGGCCGCTGATGCGCGCCTATGCCACTCGCATTCTGGGCTCCAACAGCGATTCCGACGATGTGGTTCAGGAGACCTTCATCACCGCCTGGGAACGTCTGCCCGAGTTGCAGGACCCCGCCGCCACGAAGGCCTGGCTCATGAGAATCACCAGCCGCAAGGCGATCGACCGCATTCGTGCGCGTAAGCAGGACCAACCCCTGGGGGAGTGGGATGCGCCGGCACCGGAGTCGGAATCTCCCCACCAGAGGGCCGAAGCGGCATCGCAGCGCGAGCGGCTCACGCGTGCACTCGATACTCTGAGCGAAGCGCAGCGGCAGTGTTGGACGCTGCGGGAGATTGGCGGGCACAGTTACGCCGAGATCGCCGAGGAACTTGATTTGCCTCCGTCGACGGTTCGCGGTCTCCTGGCCAGGGCCAGGCAGAAGCTGATGCAGGAGATGGAGGAATGGCGATGACACCACGTCACGACGACGACGCCGACAACGACCTCCTCGAGCAGCTCAGCGAAATCATGGACCGCGGCGAGTCCCCGACGGACGATTTCCTGAACCGGGCGCCGGAAAACCGGATCGCCTTCGACGCGCTCACCCGATTCCGGGCGATGGCCCAGAACATCCTCGACGACGACGTCGCGTCCGAGCCCGAACGCGACGACAGCTGGGTCACCGGCATCCTCAGCAACATCCACCGGGAGGCCAGGGCGGGACGCTCGATCCCGGTCTCGCACTCCTCACCCAAGGCCGACCTGAGCCTGACCGAAGGCGCCGTCAGGGGCCTGATCCGTTCGGCCGGCGACGCCGTCGCCGGCACCTTCATCGGTCGCTGCCGCCTGGAGGGCGACGTGGCGACCCCCGGCAGCCCGGTCACTGTGAACGTCGAGGCGAGCATGTTCTGGGGCGAGCGGATGCCGCAGACCGCGCAGCAGCTGCGGGAGGCCATCACGACGTCCCTGCTGCACCACACCGAGCTGAACATCGTCGCGGTGAACGTCACCATCACCGACGTGCACCTGCGCCGGAATCCGAAGGACGAGGACCGCTCGGCCCCGAACGGCTAGGGGAGCCGGCGGGTTTCGATCAGCGTGCGGTACCAGAGGGCGCTGTCCTTGAGGGTGCGCTCCTGGGTCTCGTAGTCCACCCGAACGATACCGAATCGCTTCGAGAACCCGTAGGCCCACTCGAAGTTATCCATCAGCGACCAAACGAAGTAGCCGCGCAGGTCGACGCCGTTCTGGATGGCACGATGCGCCGCCGTGAAGTGCCGACGCAGGTAGTCCACCCGGTTGTCGTCGTGCACCGCTGCCACGCCCTGGTCGTCGATCGTGACGACATCCTCGAACGCCGCCCCGTTCTCGGTGACCATCAGCGGCAGGCCGGGGAACTCGTCCCGCATCGCCTCGAGGAGTTGCAGAAGCCCGCTGGGTTCGATGTTCCAGTCCATTTCGGTGAACGGGCCGGGCTGGTCGAGCCGGGGAATGTCGTCGGTGCCGGGGAAGGCCGAAGCGCGCGAGGCGGCTCCCGCCGCCGAGTCTGCCGCGTGGGCCGCTCCCGCGGCCGGCCCCACCAGGGTGGTGTTGTAGTAGTTGATGCCCAGCACGTCGATCGGCTGGTGGATGAGCTCCTCGTCGCCGGGCCGCACGAACGCCCAGTCGGTGATGGCGGCGGTGTCCTCGATCAGGTCGGCGGGATAGGCGCCGTGCAGCATCGGACCAGTGAAGATCCGGTTGCCCACGGCCTCGATGCGCCGCACCGAGTCGGCGTCCCCGCGGATCACGTGCAGATTGTGGGTGACCGAGATCTGCGCGGTCGCGGGCACGACCTCCCGCAGCGCGCTCACACCGAGCCCGTGGGCCAGGTTGAGGTGGTGCGCGGCGGTCAGGGCGGCGGCGTTGTCCTGCCGGCCAGGTGCGTGCTCGCCGGAGCCGTGGCCGAGGAAGGCGGAGCACCACGGTTCGTTGAGGGTGGTCCACACCGGCACCCGGTCGCCGAGTGCCGCGCCGACGAGCCGCGCGTAGTCCGCGAACGCGTATGCGGTGTCGCGGTTGGTCCAGCCGCCCTCGTCTTCCAGAGCCTGCGGCAGGTCCCAGTGGTACAGGGTGGCCACCGGGGTCACGCCGCGCTTGATCAGTCCGTCGACGAGTCGTTCGTAGAAGTGAAGGCCGGCCGCGTTCACGGGTCCGCGACCGGTCGGCTGGATGCGCGGCCAGGCGATCGAGAACCTGTACGCGTCCAGGCCCAGGCTCATGATCAAGTCCAGGTCGGCTTCGAGCCGGTGGTAATGATCGTCGGCCACATCGCCGGTGTCGCCGTTCTGCACCGCGCCCGGAGTGTGCGAGAAGGTGTCCCAGATCGAGGGGCCGCGGCCGTCTTCGTCGACGGCACCCTCGATCTGATACGAGGCCGTCGCGGAACCGAAGACGAAGGAATCGGGGAACTGCAGGCCGCTGTCGCGGAAGTCGGGGGAGCCGTCGATCATGATGCGAGTGTTACCGATTCTGTTGGCGGAACGTATGGCGTGGGTCGTGCCGGGTGCGGCTGTGGGGCGCCGGGAACGGCGCGGCAGGTCAGTCTGCCGGACCGCCGGACGCTGTGTCGTCCTCGGTCGGGGAACTGTCGTCGCTCTGCGATCCGTCCGCGAGCTTCTCGGTGCGTTCGGTCTCTTCGCTGCTGACCTCGGTGGAGCCGTCGGGGATCTTCGGGTTCTTCGTGTTGTCGGTAGTCATCCCACCACTATAGGCAGCGACGATGGCACCTGGGCGGGCCGGTGACCCGGCGTCGCCGTATCCGCCCGACCTCTCGCCCGCCTCTAGGGTGGGAGCATGGCGGGGATCGTGCAGCGGCTGGAACACCGCCAGGTGGCGCTGTACCTGGCCGCGATAGCGCTCGGCGCCCTGGTCGGCTGGCTGGCCCCCGGCACGGCCCCCATGCTCTCGGTCGCCATCACCCCGCTGCTCGGGCTGCTGCTGTTCGCCACCTTCCTGGGTGTGCCGCTCGTGAGCGTCGGGCGATCGTTCCTGGACCTCCGCTTTGTGAGTGCCGTCCTCACGGTCAACTTCGTGATCGTACCCGTGGTGGTCTTCGGCCTCAGCCGGTTCGTCGCCGCCGACCGGGCCCTGCTCCTGGGGGTGCTGCTGGTGCTGCTCACCCCGTGCGTGGACTATGTGATCGTGTTCACCGGGCTGGCCGGTGGGGCCCGCGACAAGCTGTTGGCCGCCACGCCGTTGCTGATGCTGCTGCAGATCGTGCTGTTGCCGGTCTACCTGACGCTGTTCGCCGGGCCGGCCGCGGTGGCGCAGATCGAGGTGGGCCCGTTCGTCGAGGCGTTCCTGGCCCTGATCGTGCTGCCCCTCGCCGCGGCGGCGGCGGTGCAGTTCGGTGCCCGCAGGCGACGGGTGGCCGGGGCGGCCCGCGCCATCGTGACCCTCCTGCAGGCGCTCATGGTGCCGCTGATGATGGCCACCCTCGCGGTGGTCGTCGGGTCGCAGCTGGCAGCAGTGGGGGCCCAGGCCGCGGCGTTGCTCACCCTCGTCCCGCTCTACGTCGCCTTCCTGGTCATCCTGGTCGGGGTCGGTCTGGTCGCCGCCCGGCTCGGCGGCCTCGACGTGCCGGCCTCCCGCGCCCTGATCTTCAGCGGCGCCACCCGCAACTCGCTGGTGGTGCTGCCGTTGGCCCTCGCCCTGCCGGCCTCCCTGGCCCTGGCGCCGCTGGCCGTGGTGACGCAGACGCTGGTCGAGCTGGTCGGCATGGTGATCCTGGTGGGGTTGGTGCCGCGACTGGTTCCGGATTCCCCGTCGGGTGCTGACCGCTCGTAGTCTGTGTCGTTCTGTGACGGCACCGGCGTGACAGCCGAAAATCGCGAACCTACACTCGAGGCAACGAACGCCGATCGTGAAGGAGGCTCAATGATCACGCAACCGCTGCACATCCTGCAGTGCAACAGCACGGGTAGCGATGGCTGCGTCAACCACGGAGCCGGCCACGCGACCCAACCCATTCACGTGCGGGTCGCCGAGGCCACCCCGAGCAAGTGGGCCGACGGCATCGTGCTGCGCGCGACGTCCGACGGGTGGATCGGGATCGCCCTGTTCGGACCCGACGACACCGCCGACAGCGACACCGCCACGGTGTGGGTCTGGAACCACGCCGACCTGACGGCGCACCTCAGCGCCGGAGCGCCGGTGGCGTTGCACTCCGTCTACAACGTGCTCGCGAGCGGCCGCAGCCGTATCAGCGTCGTGCGGCTCTAGTCAGCCCTCCCGCACTCAGCCCTCCAAGCGGCCCACTCGCAGCGGTCGGTTCGGCCACGGGTCAGCTCGTGGGCATCATCCCGGTCATGGCGTCCATCATCTTCTGGCAGGCCATCGCGCACTGACGGCACGCCTCGGCGCACATCCGGGCGTCCTCGCTCATCCCGGCGTGCTTCATACACTCCTCGGCGCAGGCGGTCGCCATCGTCATGGTGGCCGTGTGCATGGCCATCATGCCCTCCATGTGCATCCCGTTCGGGCGCAGCATCGCACGCATCATGGTGCCGGCCAGGTCGGCCATGGTGGCGCACAGGCTTCGCCCCGTCGCCATACCCTCACCCATCATCGAGTCCGCGCACATCGTGCAGGCCTGCTCGCAGGCTGAGCACGCCTCGATGCATTCCTGCATCAGCATCATGTCCATCCCCTGCATGGGCATGTCCTTCATGTGCATTTCCATCATCTGCATGGTCGTGTTCGTCATCGTCACACCATTCCTTCGCGGGAGACCGGGCCCGGGCCCATCCCGATGCCGTCAGCGGCGCCCGCCACGGCCGATGCTACGCCGCGGGCGCCGCGAAGTCAGGAGAAATGCACTGCGCGAGCATCCGTAAAATAAGCGCATGGTGGGAATGCAGGACCGAGTCATCCTCGACGTCACCGTTCAGGAATGGGAGGCCTACCTGGCCGGCGAGCCCGATGACGGCGGCGTGCGCCTGAAGCTGCGTAAGAAGAACTCGAAAGCTTCGGGAATGACCTGGTCGGAGGCCCTGGACGTGGCGCTCTGTTACGGCTGGATCGACGGTCAGACCAACCGGCTCGATGACGACTACACTCTCACCGGCTTCTCACCGCGGCGCAAGAACAGCCCGTGGTCGCAGATCAACCGGGAGCACGTGGCGCGGCTCATCGACGAGGGGCGGATGCGGCCGGCCGGGATCGCGGAGATCGAGCGGGCCCAGGCGGATGGCCGGTGGGACGCCGCCTACCGGCAACGGGATGCCGTCGCCCCGCCGGACCTGCAGGCGGCCCTGGATGCCGACCCGGCGGCGGCCGCGTACCTGGCCTCGCTGACGAAGGTGGACCGGTTCCGGATCTACTTCCGGCTGGCCAACATCAAAACCCCCGCGGTGCGGGCCGCACGCATCCGGGACGTGGTGGAGAAGGCCGCCCGCGGCGAACAGCACTACCGCTGACGGCGAGTTGCCCGCGGGTGGCTACGCCGTCCCGCCGGGCACGAGCAGGCCCGACTCGTAGGCGACGATCACCAGCTGGGCACGGTCGTGCGCGCCGAGCTTGGTCATCATGCGGTTCACGTGGGTCTTGGCGGTGTGCGGGGAGATCACCAGCTCCTCGGCGATCGCGCTGTTGGCGTGGCCGCGGCCCACGAGCAGCAGGATCTCCCGCTCCCGCTCGGTGAGCAGTGCCAGTGCCGGCGGAACCGAGAGCGCGGCCGGCTCGACGGGCGCCGTGTACCTGTCGATCAGGGCCTTCGTGGCGCGCGGCGAGAGCAGGGCGTCGCCGCCGTGCACCGTGCGGATGGCGTTCATCAGGTCGGGCGCCTCGGTTCCCTTGCCGACGAATCCGCTGGCGCCCGCGCGCAGGGCCTGCAGCACGTACTCGTCTTCCTCGAAGGTGGTGAGCACGATGATGCGGGTGCCGGCCAGCTCCGGGTCGGCGCAGATCGCCGCGGTCGCCTGGATGCCGTCCATCACGGGCATCCGGATGTCCATCAGCACGATGTCCGGGCGCAGCGCCCGCACCAGATCCACGGCTTCGCGCCCGTTGCCGGCCTGCCCGGCCACGCTGAAGCCGGGCTCGTGCGACACGAGCTCGGCCACGGCTGTGCGGATCAGGGACTGGTCGTCGGCGAGAACCACGGAGATCATGAGGCACCATTCGGTCGGGGGTCTGCGGGTTCTCTCGGAACAGGTGCGTCGGCACCGGCCGGTGTCATGGTGTCGGCGGGATCGGTGGGCAGCCAGGCGGTGAACCTGAAGACCGGGCCGGGGCCCCTGGTGGCGGTGAGCCGGCCGGCCACCGATCCCACTCGTTCCCTGGCGCCGAGCAGACCGTGCCCGGCGCCGCCCGCGGTGTCCGCCGCCGCTGATCCGACGCGGGGCTGCGCGGCCACGGTATTGGTCACCGTGATCTCCAGGCCCGCCGGCCGGTAGTCCAGGTGCAGCAACGCGGTGTGGTCGGCGCCGTGTTTGTGCGCATTCGTCAGCGCCTCCTGCACCACCCGGAACGCCACCATGTCGACGGCGCCGGGGAGCGGTCTCGGGGTGCCGGCCAGCCGGTGCTCCACGCGCAGCCCGCTGCGTTCGAAGTCGATCAACAGCGGTTCCAGGTCGGCGAGCCCGGCGACGGGAGCCGACGCCAGGCCGGTTCCGCCGGCATCCGTGGCGCGCAGCACGTTGAGCAAGCTGCCGATCTCGCCGAGTACGGTGCGGGCGGCCGCACGGATGGTGGCCAGCGACGTCTCGGCGTCGTCCGGCCGGTCGGGCAGCGCCTGGGAGGCGACGCTGGAGTGCAGGTTGATCACCGCGATCTGGTGCGCGAGCAGGTCGTGCAGGTCGCGGGCGATGCGCAGGCGCTCCTCCGCCACCCGGCGCAGGGCCTCGGACTCCTTGGTCTCCTCGGCACGGCGGGCCCGCTCGGTGATGCCCCGGATGTAGGCGGCGTGCGACCGGTTTGCATCGCCGGCGGCGGTGGCGAAGCCCACGAACGCCGCCAGCTGCAGCATCGCGCGGGCGTCGTGCCAGGACGAGTCGAGGAAGGCGAGGGTGGCGCCGGCCAGGAGCACCACGGTGCAGCCGGAGAAGAGCAGCGAGGTGCGCCGGGGCATCCGCGCGGCCACGGAGAACACCCCGACCAGAACGGCCAGCAGATACGACACGATCGGCCCGTCCACCGCCAGGCCGAGCACGCAGGCCACCACGGCCACGGATGCGCCGACCAGCGGTGCCCGCCGGCGCAACAACATCGACCCGGCCGAGGCAGCCACCAGCACAGCGGCGGCGGGGCTCGAGAACACGGTGCCGCTGAAGTCGGTGCCCGCGAAACCGGGGCCGAGTACGAGCAGAACCGCGAGCAGGTCGCGCAGCCAGAACGGCAGCCGCGACAACGGCGAAAAGGTGCCAGGGGCCGGATCGGTACTGCCGCGGCGGGGGAGTGGCAGGCCGGGGCCGGTCTCGGATGCACGCGTGCGCTGGCTCGGCATACTGTTCCTCCCGCCCGCGGATCGGGTCAGACCCATTCTGTCAATCGATCCGGGCGGAGGCAGCCCGCGGGCGCGGGCGCCCGGCGTACTGCGTTGGTGGTACGCCGGGGCCGGCACCGGCAGAAACCGTGTCAGCGGCGGTACCGGCAGGTTCCTACGGCCGGAGGACGCCGGGGCCTGGACACGTCCGGGAGACTGGAGTCGTGTCGTTGGGCCGGTCGCGAAGTGGCCGGTTGAACGGCACGCCAACCCCCGCTGCCCGCCGACGCGCAGCCCGCACAACACAGCGGCACCCGCCGCATCCACAGGAGAGCCCAGCCATGACCGTGCCCATTCTCGCCGCCCGCGACATACACAAGTCGTATGGCCGCGGCGCCACCCGGTTCGACGCCCTCAAGGGGGTCTCGCTCGACATCCACCAGGGCGAGTCCATCGCCATCGTCGGCAAGAGCGGGTCGGGCAAGTCCACCCTGATGCACCTGCTGGCGCTGCTCGACAACCCCAGCTCCGGTGCTGTCGAGCTCAGCGGCCGCGATGCCAGCTCGCTGAGCGGCAAGGTCGTCAACCAGACCCGCAACGAGACCTTCGGTTTTGTGTTCCAGCAGTTCTTCCTCACCCCCAACACCAGCGTGCTCGACAACGTGACACTGCCGCTGCAGATCGCCGGCATCGGCGGCGCCGAACGCAAACGCCGCGGGATGGCGGCCCTGGAGCAGCTGGAACTGGCCGACAAGGCCAAGAACAAGGCCACCGACCTCTCCGGCGGCCAGAAGCAGCGGGTGGTGATCGCCCGGGCGCTGGTGAACAATCCCAGCGTGATCTTCGCCGACGAACCCACCGGCAACCTCGACTCCGCCACCGGCAAGGTCGTGGAGGACATCCTGTTCTCGCTGCAGAAGGACAACGGCATCACCCTGATCATCGTGACCCACGACGAAGACCTCGCGGCGCGTTGCGACCGTCGGGTGTACATCCGCGACGGCCTCATCGTCGACAGCCTCCACGCGGTGCCCGCCACCCCGGCCTCGGCCACGAGCACCGGGGAGGTGCGCGCATGAACGCCTTCGGCCTGATCCGCTCGGCCGTCAGGAACAGCCTGCGCAGCAAGACCCGCACCACCCTCACGGTGCTCTCGATCTTCATCGGCGCGTTCACCCTCACCCTCACCAGCGGGGTCGGCACGGGAATCAACCAGTACATCGACACGACTGTCGCCTCGATCGGCGCCGACGACGTCATCACGGTCACCAAGGCGGCCGAAGACAGCACGGATGGTCCGGTCGAGTACGATCCCTCCGCGGTCGCCATCGATTCCCCGAACTCGCCACCCGGCGCTCCGGGATCCAGCCTGATCGCGCTCACCTCCGACGACCTCGACACGATCGGCGCCGTTGACGGCGTCCTCTCCGTCCAGCCGCAGCTGAGCGTGAGGCCCGACTTCGTCCAGGTGGCCGACGGCACCGCCTACGAGGCCAACGTGGGGAGCTTCATCCCCGGCATGGCGCTGGACCTCGCCGCGGGCGCAGAACCCGACGCGGAAAGCAGCGACTACCAGGTCGCCATCCCGGTCTCGTTCGTCGCGCCCCTGGGCTTCGCGGATGACGCCGACGCCCTGGGCGCCACGCTCACCCTGGCCATCACCGACGTCACGGGAACCCAGTCCGAGCTGACCGCCACCATCGTCGGCGTCTCAGAGGAAGGCCTGACGGGCTCGACGGCGTTCACGGCCAACGAGGTGCTCACCGAGGTGCTCTACGACGCCCAGAGTGTGGGCCTGTCCGAGACCAGTAAGGACAGCTACGCGCAGGCCGTCGTCCGGTTCGATCCGACCGGTAGCGAGGCAGACCTGGCCACGCTCAAGGCCGACCTGACCGACCTGGGCTACACCGGCACCACGGTGGAAGACCAGATCGGCTCCTTCAAGGCCGTCATCGACGGCATCGTGCTGGTGCTCAACGCCTTCGCCGTGATCGCCCTGCTGGCCGCCGGCTTCGGCATCGTCAACACGCTGCTGATGAGCGTGCAGGAGCGCACCCGGGAGATCGGCCTGATGAAGGCCATGGGCCTGGGCGGCGGCAAGATCTTCGGCCTGTTCAGCCTGGAGGCCGTGTTCATCGGCCTGATGGGCAGCGCGCTCGGCGTCGCCGTGGGCATGCTGGCCGGCACCGGCGCCAACGCGCTGCTGGCCGACACCCTGCTGGCCGACCTGCCCGGGCTCACTCTGGTGGCGTTCGACCCGGCGGCGCTCGCCACGATCGTCCTGGTGGTCATGGGCCTGGCGTTCCTGGCCGGCACCATCCCGGCGCTCCGTGCCGCTCGTCAGGACCCCATCGAGTCGCTCCGCTACGAGTAGCCGCGTAGCCGGCAGCGCTCGGGGCCCGCATCCGCTCACGCGGGTGCGGGCCCTTGCGCGCGCGCCGGCCACGCGCTGAGATGGCCGGTATGAAGGTGACGAGCGTAACCGTAGGCCTGCCCGTTCGCGATCTGCCGGCCGCCGAGCGTTGGTACCGGCGGGTGTTCGAGGTGTCCAGTCCCTCGGTGGAACCGGCCCCAGGGGTGATCGAATTTGTGGTCGGTCCCATCGACCTGCAACTCAGCGAGGAGCCGCCGAAGCGCTCGGGCGCCCAGGTCACCCTGCGGCTGGGCGTGCCAGACGCCTCCGCCGAGTACGAACGCCTCACCGGGCTGGGCGTGATTCTCGGCACTCTCGAGCACGTGCCGGGGGCCGTGGACTACTTCGACTTCACCGATCCGGACGGCAACGCGCTCAGCATGTACTCCCTGAACGCCTGACCCGGCCGGCGCCGGCCCGTCGGCGCCGGCCCGTCGGCGTCAGTCGGCCGGGGTGCGGTCGGGTTCGCCCTGCTGGTAGGCATCCGGGATGCCGTCACCGTCGGCATCCACCGCGTCGGCCTGTTCGATGCGGCGGTAGAGGCGATTGCGGGCGCGCAGGATCACCGAGGCGAGCAGGGCGGCGGTGATCGACGCCACGAGGATACCTACCTTGGCGTGGTCGTTGGTGAGAGAGCCGGCACCGAAGCTCAGGTCGGCGATGAGCAGCGACACCGTGAAGCCGATGCCCGCCAGAACCGCCACGCCGATCAGGTCGATCCAGCGGAGCGCCGGATCGAGCTTCACCGGGGTGAGCCTGGTCATCAGCCAGGTGGTGCCCACGATGCCCACGGGCTTGCCGAGCACGAGGCCCACGATGATGCCGATCGCGACGGGGTCGGTGAGGGCGCCCACCAGGCCGTCCCAGCCGCCCACGGTGACGCCGGCGGAGAAGAACGCGAAAACCGGCACGGCGAAACCGGCCGAGAGCGGGCGGAACCGGTGTTCGAAGGTCTCCGACAGGCCGGGCCCCTCCTCGGCGGCCACGCCCGGGCGGGTGCGGCGGTGGATGACCGGCACGGCGAAGCCGAGCAGCACACCGGCCACGGTGGCGTGGATGCCACCGGCGTGGACGAGTGCCCAGGTGGCGAAGCCCAACGGCAGCAGGATCAACCAGGCCGCCCAGGCCCGATCGGCGAAGAAGCGCCGGTACTTCTGTGCCAGGAAGGTGTACAGGGCCAGCGGGATCAGGGCGAGCAGCAGCGGGCCGACCTGCACGTCGTCGGAGTAGAACACGGCGATGATCGAGATGGCCAGCAGGTCGTCGACCACGGCCAGGGTGAGCAGGAAGATGCGCAGGGCGCTGGGCAGGTGCGAGCCCACGATGGCCAGGACCGCCACCGCGAAGGCGATGTCGGTGGCCGTGGGGATAGCCCAGCCCTGCAGGGTCTCCGGGCTGACCAGGTTGACGCCGGCATAGAACAGCGCGGGCACGGCCACGCCGCCCATCGCGGCGGCGACGGGCACGATCGCCCGGGACGGGGAGCGCAGGTCACCGGCCACGAA
The DNA here is from genome assembly GCF_004402745.1 of Cryobacterium sp. TMN-39-2. Taxonomy (NCBI): domain Bacteria; kingdom Bacillati; phylum Actinomycetota; class Actinomycetes; order Micrococcales; family Microbacteriaceae; genus Cryobacterium; species Cryobacterium sp. TMN-39-2. The sequence goes on along the minus strand of NZ_SOFX01000047.1, from coordinate 117,611 downwards.
CTCCTTCTTGAGCTCCAGGCCCACCAGGAAGAAGAAGATCGCCAGCAGCCCGTCGGCCGCCCAGGCGCCCAGGCTCAGCTCCAGGTGCCACGGCTCATAGCCGATGCGGAAATCGCGCAGGGCGAAGTAGCTGTCTGCGGCGGGCGAGTTGGCCCAGATCAACGCGACGGCGGCCGCGAAGACCAGCAGGAAACCGCCGACGGTCTCCTTGCGCAGGATCGCGCCGATGCGGAGCTTCTCGCGGTAGCTGCCGCGCGAGGGAACGGTCTGCGGGGCGGAAGGAATGGGGGTGTCGTGTGGCAAGGCACTCCAGAGGGTTTGGGGTCGGTCATGCGAATGCTGACCAGACTTCCCAGCTCACCTCAGGGTAGTTTACCGAAGTCTCCTGATCACCTCATGTAAACGCGGGGCCTCTCGAGTTCGTCCGTGTCGGCAGGGTGAGGATCTCGGCGCCGTCCTCGGTGATCGCGATCGTATGCTCGCTGTGTGCCGTGCGGCAGCCCGTCGCGCTGCGCAGGGTCCAGCCGTCGGCGTCGGTGATCAGCGCAGCCGTGTCCACCATGACCCACGGTTCCAGGGCCAGCAGCAGGCCGGGGCGCAGTCGGTAGCCGCGGCCGGGTCGCCCATCGTTCGACACGTGCGGGTCCTGGTGCATGGTCGATCCGATGCCGTGACCGCCGAATTCCAGGTTGATCGGGTAGCCCGCCGCGCTGAGGACGGAGCCGATGGCGGCGGAGATATCCCCGATCTGCGCTCCTGGCGCGGCGGCGGCGATCCCGGCGGCCAGGGCTCGTTCGGTCGCGTCGATCATCGTGACGCTCTCCGCGGGCTTCGAGTCACCCACGAGAAAGCTGATGGCCGAGTCCGCGGCGATCCCGTTGGTGGACACGGCGAGGTCGAGAGTGAGCAGGTCCCCGTCGGCCAGGGCGTAGTCGTGGGGCAGCCCGTGCAGCACCGCGTCGTTGACTGACGTGCAGATGTAGTGGCCGAACGGCCCGCGGCCGAAGGATGGCGCGTAGTCGACGTAACAGGACGATGCGCCGGCCTCGACGATCATGGCCTGCGCCCACCTGTCGAGGTCCAGGAGGTTGGTCCCCACCGTGCTGCGGCGCTTGAGCGTGTGCAGGATGTCGGCGACCAGGGCGCCCGACTCTCGCGCTCGGGTCAGTTCGGTGGGGGTCAGGATCTCGATCATGTGGCACCTTTCGCGGGAAACCAATAACTATACCGGCCATATTATCCCGGTAGAATCGGTGTCATGGTCAGATTGCCGCTCACACCCGCAGAGCTCGACCGTGGAGCGCGCCTCGGCGCCCTCCTGCGTTCGGCCAGGGGGGAGAGTTCGATGCTGCACACCGCGCTGGCTGCCGGCGTCTCGCCGGAGACCCTTCGGAAGATCGAGTCCGGCCGAATCGCGACTCCGGCGTTCCCGACCATCGCGGCGATCGCCGAGGTCCTCGGGCTCTCGCTGGATGCGGTGTGGGCGGAGATCACCGAGCCCGGACGTGCCGCTGACAGAGTCGGCGCCGGCGCCTCCGAGCGATTGGCGTCCTGAGCCGCTAGTGCTGCTCGTCCTCGTCGACGAGCTCAAGCGCGCGGTGCGCGGCCGGGGTTGCCACGGCCGCACCGATCAGGACGAGGACCACTGCCACGACCGCGGCCGCGAGCACGAGGGGTCCGGTCGTGTCCTCGTCCGGACGCAGCGCGAGGACGGCGACGCCGGTCAGGAACATGACCAGTCCGGCCAGGCCCACCGGGATCCGGGCGGCCCGGTGGCCGGCGATCCAGGCCGCCTCGGACATCATCAGGGCGCGCGTGCGGATGCCCGCCACCGAGTTGACCCCGAGTCGCCCGCGAGCGGCGGCCTCGCTGACCGCCGCCACCAGGATGCCGCCGAGCATGAGGACGATTCCCGAAACGATCATGCCTGGACACTATCGGCCGGCTCGCTCCGGCGGATCCGCCTAGGGAATGAGACGCTCGGCGCGGTACCTGGCGAACAGGTCCAGGAACGCCTGCTCGGTGTTGCGGTAACCGGTGAAGCCGGCCGCCCGGCTGCGGCCCATGTCGGCGAACACCTCCATGGTGCGACCGAGGTCGGCGTCGCTGTGCCACCAGGACGCCAGCCGGGTCAGGTCGGACTCGACGAGGCCGTGGCTGGCCACGATGCGGTCCCAGACCGGCTGGGCATCCGTCATCTGCGTTTCGAGCGGCCGCGGGGCGCCGGCGAAGCCCTCCGGCGCGACGCCGAAGTGAGCGGCCAGGCGTGGCCAGAGCCAGCGCCAGCGGAAGGTGTCGCCGTTGACGATGTTGAAGGCGGTGTCCGCGGCGGCCGGGGTGGTGGCGGCCCAGACCATCTGGTCGGCGAGCAGGCCGGCGTCGGTCATGTCGGTGACGCCGTTCCACTGGGTCTCGGACCCCGGGAAGATGAACGGGCGATCCAGTTCCTTGCAGATGGCGGCGTAGACGGCCAGCGTGGAGCCCATGTTCATGGCGTTGCCGACGGCGTGGCCGATCACGGTGTGGGCGCGGTGCACCGACCAGGTGAAGCCGCGCGCCCGGGCGGCGGCCCAGAGCTCGTCCTCCTGCGCGTAGTAGAAGTTCTCCACCGACAGGCGCGGTTCGTCTTCGTGGAACGGGGTGTCGGGAACCTCGCCCTGGCCATAGGCCTCGAACGGGCCGAGGTACTGCTTGAGCCCGGTCATCAGGGCCACGTGCTGCACCGGGGCGTCAGCCAGGGCGCTGAGCAGGTCGCGCACCATGGCGGAGTTGACGACGATGTTCTCCGCCTCGGTGTCCTGTCGGAGCCACGCGGTGAAGAACACGTGGGTGGGCGAGTGTGGGGCCAGGGCGGTGCGCAGCGAGTCGACACTGCGGAGGTCGGCGCTGACCGGGATCACACCGGGCCGCGCGGCGACGGGGGTGCGGGAGAGGGCGATGACGCTCCAGCCCTCGGCTGTGAGCAGGTCCACCAGCGCCGATCCGGCTATGCCGCTTGCGCCCGCGACGAGGGCGGTGCGACCGGGCTGGCTCGGGGTGCCGGTGGGGCCGGCGGTGTCGGGATCTGGAACGGGCAGGGCTTCGCTGGAAATAGGCATCTCAGGAGGCAACGTCCCGACCGGTCGGGGAATTCCGTGCCGTGCCGTGCCGTGCCGTGCGGTGCCGTGCCGTGCGGTGTGGTGTGGTGCGGTGCGGCGGACGGGTCAGCTCCGGCCGGCACCTTGCCGGAGAGGGGGAGCGCGCCTACCGTGTGCGACGTCGGCCGGGGCGCCACGCGGCGCCTGCCGCGGCGTGATGTTCCTCGTTGTGCGGGCCACGCGCCGTTATGCGGGCGGCGCGCCACCCGCATAACGGCGCCTACCCCGCATACTGCAGGCGGGCCGGGCCGGGCCGCATCCGCTGCCCGGCTCAGGCCACCGAGTAGCGCACGCCCATCTCGTGGCCGGCGCCCGGCGCCAGGGTGATCGCGTTGTCGCGGATGTTGCAGGTCTCCACGCACACCATGCCGGTGTACTCGTTGTCGCCGAAGTCGGCCATCGCGGCGGCCTTGTCGATCCACGGGTTCCACACGACGGTGCTCGCCGAGCCCTGCTTCATGATGGTGATCTGCCGGCCGGTCGCGGTATCCGTCACCGTCGTGGCGGCCGTGCTGTTCAGGTAGATCCGGTCGGTTTCGGCATCGAAGCGCACCGGCTCGCTCTCGGCGGGGCGCGGGCCGGTGAGGCGGTCGGTGAACGGGGCGCCCTCCAGACCCGACACCTCGGTCTGGCGGATGTCGGCGACGGCGAGGTAGGTGTGCAGGGCCTCCTCGTAGCTCAGCTGCGCCGTGTCGAGGTTGGTGACCTGCAGCGAGAGCGCCAGCTGGGCACCGACCGTGACCGTGTAACGCGCCTCGAACCGGTGTGGCCAGGCCGACGCCCGGGTGGCCTCGGTGTCGGTGAGCACAAAGACCAGCACCACGTCATCGCCGGCTTCGCGCGCCTCGGCGAGCCGCCAGTCGGCCAGGCGGGCGAACCCGTGCGACGGGGCTGTGGCATCCGTGGGGTGCGCGCCGAACCAGGGGAAGCAGATCGGTACCCCGCCGCGGAGCGGTACCCCCGGCGCGTATTCGCTCTGCTCGCTCATCCAGATCACCGGGCTGCCGCCGGTGGGCACCCAGGCGCTCACATGTGCGCCGCGGAGGTAGATCTCGGCGGAGCCGGCGCGGGCGAACACGCGGGCCACGGCGAGGCCGCCCTGACCCATCCCCAGTTCGACGGATGACGGCAGTTCGGGTAGTTGCGAGTCGATGGCAGACATGATGACCTCCGTGGTCGATGGGCGTGATCCCATCCTAGGAACCTGGACCTCTTTGGGCCCCTTGCGGAGGAAGGTAGGATCACCTTTCGAGCGACGGAATGGGCCGTATCGGGTCTCACAACGGGCGCGCCGGAGAATCATCCCGATCGGAAGGATCCCATGCAACTGCTCCTCCTTGCCAACTGCACCAGCCCCGGCCACGGTTACCTCGAGCACGCGCTGCCCGAGATCCTCGCCTTCCTGAACGGGGTGACCGAGATCACCTTCGTGCCCTTCGCCGGCGGTGACCACGATGCGTACACGGCGACTGTGCGGGCCGCATTCGAGCCGCACGGCATCGGGGTGCGCAGCCTGCACGAGGCCGCCGACCCTGTCGCCGCTGTCGCGTCAGCGCAGGCGCTCTTCGTCGGCGGCGGCAACACCTTCCGCTTGCTCGCCGCCCTGCAGCGACTCGGACTGATACCGGTCATCCGCGCGCGGGTGCAGAACGGTCTGCCCTACCTGGGCTCCAGCGCCGGCGCCACCATCACCGCGCCCAGCATTCGCACCACCAACGACATGCCCATCGTGCAGCCGGAGTCGTTCGAGGCGCTCGGCCTGGTGCCGTTCCAGATCAACCCGCACTATGTGGACGCCGACCTGGTCGGGGCCCACGCCGGAGACTCCCGGGAAACCCGCCTGACCGAGTTCCTCGACGAGAACGACGTGCCGGTGCTGGGCCTGCGTGAGGGCACCCACCTCAGTGTCACGTCGACCCTCGCCTGCGCCCTCGCCGTGGTCGGCGGCGGCCCGGCCGGCCTGCTCTCCACCGAGCCGGGCATCGTGTTCGAACGAGGACGCGCGCCGCACAACGTCGCTGGAGACGTCAGCCCACTGTTGGTGCGGCGCCCCCGGTACGACCGCCCGCTGGCGACGGCGGTGAGCTGAGCCGGCTGATCAGGGTGAGGGCGGCGGCGGTGGCGAGGTCGCGGTCGTGGGTCAGCACGAACTCGTACGCGCCCTCGCCGTGGTTGTCGGGATCGACCTCGCGGGCGGCCAGGACGGCGGCGAAATCCGCGGTGAGCACCACGATGTCCCACTCGTCGAGCAACGGGTCGGTCGGGTCGATCTGGGCCACGCGGATGCCGTTGGCCCCGTCGAGGCCGGCATCCCCGGCGACGTAGACCGCCACCAAGCCGGCCGTCCCGGCGAGTGTCTCGTAGCGTCGCCGGGTGGCGGGGGTGAGGTTGGGGTGGTGCTGGAACGTCGAGAGCACCACGGCCGAGTCGCCGCTGGCCAGTGCCCGCGATTCCAGGAAGATACTCATCTGCACCAGCAACGCCCGGTTGGACGACCGGGAGGTGCGCAGCGGAGCCACCACACTGTACGGGGTGCCGCTGGTCGGCAGCGACGCCGAGGGGTCACCGGGGAAGCTGATCCCGGCGAGTGCGGCGGCGTTCGGGACCTCGGCCACCGGGCGGCCGAAGAGCCAGCCCTGCCCGTAGGTGGCTCCGAGCGCGCGAGCGGTCACCCGGTGTTCCTCGGTCTCGATGCCCTCGGCAAGCACCACGGCCCCGGTGCGTTCGGCGTGCGCGGCGACGGCGCTCATCACCCGGGCGGCGTCCTGGTCGGGACGCTCACGGATGAGCGCCATGTCGAGCTTGATCAGGTCGGGCGCCAGCAGCGGCAGCAGGGCGAGCGAGGCCGGATCGGCGCCGAGGTCGTCCACGGCGATGCGGTAACCCATCGCCCGGGCCCGGGCGATGGCGTAGAACAGTCCGGCCGGGTCGTTCATCAGTGCGCGTTCGGTGACCTCGAGCACAGCGGGCGCCGGCGGATGCGGTGCAGTGGTGAGGTCGGCACGGCGCAGCGATCCCGGCTCCACATTGACGAAGAGCGTGTGCGGAGTGGTGAAGCCCTGTTTGGTGGCGGTGTGCACGCTCGACAGCCAGCAGGCCAGGTCGAGATCGCCGACCCGGCCCAGCTCGTGGGCGCGGTCGAAGAGCGCGGCCGGATTGTGGAACACGGTGTCGACCGGACCCCGGCTGAGGGCCTCATAGGCGACGACGGTGCCGGAGTCGAGCTCGACAATGGGTTGGAACCTGCTGCTGATCAACCTGTCGGCGAGAATCTCGCTAAACAGGGCGTCGGACTCGCGCTCGCTCGTCGTCGTGCCCACAGCATCCCCCATCAGCGCCGGGGCGCATCGTTCTGGCAGTCTACCGACGCGCTGAGCCCCAGGCGCCCTGACCCGCAGATCGCCGCCGCCGGCATCCGCTCGGCTCAGGCGGGTGGCGGCGCGTCGGGCGCGAAACGGTAGCCCATACCGGCCTCGGTGAGCAGGTAGCGGGGCCGGGATGGGTCGGGCTCGAGCTTCTTCCGCAGCTGGGCGAGGTAGAGCCGCAGGTAGCCGGTGTCGGTCATCTTGTGCTGGCCCCAGACCTCGGCGTAGAGCGCCTGCCGGCTCACCAGTTTGCCCGGTGTGCGCAGCAGCAGCTCGAGGATCTGCCACTCGGTGGGGGTCAGCCGCACGTGTTCCGGCCCGGCGGCCGTGGCTCGGGTGATGGTCTTGGCCGGCAGGTCCACCGTGATGTCACCGAAGGTGACCACCGGTTCGTCGCCGCTGGTGGGCATCCGGCGGGTGAGGGCCCGGATGCGCGCCAGCAGCTCGTCGATCGAGAACGGCTTGGTGACGTAGTCGTCGGCGCCCCGGTCCAGGGCCTCCACTTTGTCGGAGGCACCGCTGCGGCCGCTCACCACCAGGATCGGCACGCTGTTCCAGGCGCGGACAGAGTCGATCACAGCGAGCCCGTCGAGGTTGGGCATGCCGAGGTCGAGCATCACCAGATCGGGGTGCTGCTCCACGATCGCGGCCAGCGCGGTACGACCGTCGTGTGCGGTGACGATCTCGTAACCGCGGGCGCCGAGAGTGATGCGCAGGGCCCGCAGGATCTGCGGGTCATCGTCGGCGATCAGGATCTTCATGGGCTGACCTCGTTGCTGGCAGGGACTGCGGTGGACGTGACGGCCGGCAGGGTGATCACCATGGTGAGCCCGCCGCCGGGGGTGTCATCGGCTTCGAGGGTGCCGCCCATGCCCTCGACGAATCCCTTAGACAGGGCCAGGCCGAGACCCAGGCCGGTGGCGTTGTCGGTGTCACCGAGCCGCTGGAACGGCACGAACACGTCGCCCCGCCGGTCGGCCGGGATGCCGGGTCCCTGGTCCATGATGCGCAACTGCACGGTGTCGGCGAACCGGCTGGCTGACACCCTGGCGGGTGTGCCGGCCGGCGAGAAGCGGATGGCATTGGTGAGCAGGTTGACCACCGCGCGTTGCAGCAGGCCGGGGTCTGCGAGCACCGGTGCGGTCTCGACCGGCAGGTCCAGCTGCACGGTGTCCGGCCCGAGGCCGAGCTCGTCGAGGGCCGGCAGCACCACGTCGGCGAGGTCGACGGGCCCCAGCGCCACGGCCAGCGCCCCGGCCTGCAACCGGCTCACGTCGAGCAGGTTGGTCACCAGCGAGGCGAGGGTGTCCAGGCTTTCGCCGGCCGTGGCGAGCAGCTCGGTGCGGTCGCTGTCGGTGAGGGTGATGTCGGTGGCCCTGAGCCCGCTGATGGCCGTGGTCGCGGCGGCGAGGGGCCGGCGCAAGTCGTGACCGACGGCGGCGAGCAGGGCGCTGCGCATCCGGTCGGCCTCTTCGAGCGGGCCGAGTTCGCTGGCCGTCTGGGCGAGATCGCGGTGCTCGAGGGCTGCATCGATCTGGCTCGCGATCACGCTGAGAAGCCGGCGTTCGGATGCGGCAAGGTCGGGTCCGGAGAGCTCCAGGGTGGCCCGGCTGCCGATGGGCACCATCGTGGCCGGGGGTGCCGGAACGTCCGAAGCGCCCGGCGCCGCCGCATCCGCCGCGCTCGCCTCGACCAGCACCGCGCCGCCGGCGAGCAGCCGCACCCTGTCGAGGCCGAACGCCTCCCTGGTGCGGGTGACCAACGCCTGCAGGGCGTCCTCCCCGCGCAGCACACTGCCGGCCACGGTGGCCAGCAGCTCGGATTCGGCCGCCGCCCGCCGGGCCGTACGGGTGCGTCGGGCCGCCTGGTCGACGACGTAACTCACCAGCAGGGCGTTGACGAGGTACAGCGAGAGGGCGAAGAGGTGCAGCGGTTCGGCGACGGTGACCGTGTACAGCGGTTGCACCAGGAAGTAGTCCAGGGTGAGGCCGGACAGCAGGGCCGCGAACAGGGCCGGCCAGAGCCCGCCGACAAGCGCGACGACCACCACGAGCAGCTGGTAGCTGAGCACGTCGCTGGTGATCGACTCCTCGCTGCGGAAACTGACCAGCAGCCAGGTCAGCAGCGGCCCGCCGATCAGGGCCAGGGCGAAGCCGGCCAGGCGCCGCCGCACGGTGAGCGACCCGCCGAGCCTGGGCAGCACGAACTTCCCGCCGGCCGCGGAGTGGGTGACGATGTGCACGTCGATATCGCCCGATTCGCGGGTGATGGTGCTGCCGATGCCCGGCCCGGACAGCGCCGCGGTGAGCCGGTTGCGTCGGCTCACGCCGATCACGAGCTGGGTGGCATTGGCGGCGCGGGCGAACTCCACCAGCGCACGGGGGATGTCGTCGCCGACGACCTGGTGGTAACTGCCGCCGAGCTCCTCCACCAGCGCCCGCTGTGTCGCGAGCGCGCCCGGATGCGTCGCGGCCAGGCCGTCCTGGCTGATCACGTGCGCGGCGACGAGCTCACCGCCGGCCGAGCGGGCCGCGATGCGGGCGCCCCGGCGAATGAGGGTGTCGCCCTCCGGCCCCCCGGTGAGCGCAACGACCACGCGTTCGCGGGCCTCCCACTTGGTCGAGATACCGTGCTCTGCCCGGTAGCTCTGCAGGGCGGTGTCGACCTCGTCGGCCAGCCAGAGCAGCGCCAGCTCACGCAGGGCGGTGAGGTTGCCGAGCCGGAAATAGTTCGACAGGGCCGCGTCGATGCGGGCCGCCGGGTACACATTGCCCTCGGCGAGCCTGTCGCGCAGCGCCTGCGGGGCCAGGTCGACGACCTCCACCTGGTCGGCGGCGCGCAGCACCGCATCCGGCAGGGTTTCGCGCTGCGGCACCCCGGTGATCTGCTGCACCACGTCGTTGAGCGATTCGATGTGCTGGATGTTGACGGTCGAGATCACGTCGATGCCCGCCGCCAGCATCGCCTCCACGTCCAGGTAACGCTTGGGGTTGACCGAGCCGGGCGCGTTGGTGTGCGCGAGCTCGTCGACCAGGGCGATCTCGGGCCGGCGGGCGAGCACGGCCGCCAGGTCGAGTTCGCTCAGCTGGATGCCGCGGTGCTGCACGAGCATCCGCGGCACCACCTCGAGTCCCTCAGCCAGGTGCGCGGTGGCCGCGCGGCCGTGGGTTTCCACGATCGCCACGACCACGTCCGCGCCCTCGCCCTGTAGTCGGCGGCCTTCTTCGAGCATACTGTAGGTCTTGCCGACGCCGGGGGCGGCGCCGAGCAGCACGCGCAATCGACCGCGTTTCATGGGTTACCTCACCTACCGGAATCGAGCGTTGCGAGCTCGAGGTTCAAGTTGAGCACATTCACGGTCGGTTCGCCGAGATAGCCGAGGTCACGGCCCTGTTCGACGGCTTCGACCAGGGCGCGCACCTCGGCCTCCGGCAGGTCGCGGGCCGCCGCGACCCTGGGCACCTGCAGCAGGGCGTAGGCCGGGCTGATGTGCGGGTCCAGGCCGGACGCGGACGCGGTGACGGCATCCACGGGGATCTCGTCGGCCGGCACCCCGTCGAGGTCTTCGATGGCGGCCTGCCGGTCGCCGATCGCCTGGATCAGGTCGGGGTTCTCCGGCCCCCAGTTGCTGCCGCTGGAGCTGTGCGCGTCGTAGCCGTCTCCGGCCGCGGACGGGCGGGACTGGAACCACTCGGGCAGGGCCGCGCCGTCGGCATCCGTGAAGGACTGCCCGATCAGGCTGGAGCCGACCACGGGTGACCTGTCGCCGGCTGAGACGAGCGAGCCATTGGCCTGCCCGGGCATGCCCAGCTGGCCGACCAGGGTGATGCTCAGCGGGTAGGCCACGCCGAGCACGACGGTGAAGACGAGCATGGCCCGCAGGGCCACCCAGTAGGGCCGGGCCAGGGTGCCGGTGCGGGGTCGGGAGGCGCTCATGAGGTGATCCGTTTCGGTTGGTAGGGCAAGGAGAACGAGAGCATGGTGGTCAGAATCCCGGCAGCAGCGACACAACGAGGTCGATCAGCTTGATGCCCACGAACGGGGCGATCACTCCGCCGAGCCCGTAGATCAGCAGGTTGCGGCCGAGAACGCTCGACGCGCTCGCCGCCCGGTACTTCACGCCGCGGAGCGCCAGCGGGATCAGCACGACGATGATGATCGCGTTGAAGATGATGGCCGACAGGATCGCCGAGGCCGGTGAACTCAGCTGCATGATGTTGAGCACCGCCAGGCCCGGGAACACCCCGGCGAACATGGCCGGGATGATCGCGAAGTACTTGGCGAGGTCGTTGGCGATCGAGAAGGTGGTCAGCGCCCCGCGGGTGATCAGCAGCTGCTTGCCGATCCGCACGATGTCGATCAGTTTGGTGGGGTCGGAGTCGAGGTCGACCATGTTGCCGGCCTCCTTCGCGGCGGAGGTGCCGGTGTTCATCGCCACCCCCACGTCGGCCTGAGCCAGCGCGGGCGCGTCGTTGGTGCCGTCGCCGGTCATCGCCACGAGGTTGCCGCCCTCCTGCTCCCGGCGGATGAGGGCGAGCTTGTCCTCAGGGGTGGCCTCGGCGAGGAAGTCGTCGACGCCGGCCTCGGCCGCGATGGTGGTGGCGGTGAGGGCGTTGTCGCCGGTGACCATGACGGTGCGGATGCCCATCGAGCGAAGCTCCGCGAAGCGCTCCTTGATGCCCTCCTTGACGATGTCCTTGAGGTAGATCACGCCGAGCACGGTGCGCTCGCCGGATGCTGCGGGGGTTTCTGATGCGCCGGTGGCGACCACGAGCGGGGTGCCGCCCAGCCGGGAAATGCGCTCCACCTCGAGGGTCAGCTCGGCTCTCACGCTCGCCGGCACCGGGCCGGCCTCGCCCACCCAGGCCAGCACGGCGGAGCCGGCGCCCTTGCGGATCTGCCCGCCACCAGCGCCGTCACCAGCCAGGTCGATGCCGCTCATGCGGGTCTGCGCCGTGAACGGCACGATGTCGCCGGCCAGGCTCTCCGGCCGGTGGAAGCCCCGTTCGGCGGCGAGGTCCACGATCGACTTGCCCTCCGGGGTGGGGTCGCTCAGTGAGGAGAGCGCGGCGGCCCGCACCAGCTCGGCCTCGGTCACGCCGGTCAACGGCGCGAACTCGCGGGCCTGCCGGTTGCCGTAGGTGATGGTGCCGGTCTTGTCGAGGAGCAGGATGGTGACGTCGCCGGCCGCCTCGACGGCCCGGCCCGACATGGCTAGGACGTTCCGCTGCACGAGCCGGTCCATGCCGGCGATGCCGATCGCCGAGAGCAGGGCGCCGATGGTGGTGGGAATCAGGCAGACCAGCAGGGCGATGAGCACGGGCAGGCTCACGGTGGCGGCGGAGTAGCTCGCGATCGGGTTGAGGGTGAGCACCACCACCAGGAACACGATGGACAGGCTGGCCAGGAGGATGTTCAGCGCCATCTCGTTGGGGGTCTTCTGTCGGGCCGCACCCTCGACGAGGGCGATCATTCGGTCGACGAAGGTCTCACCGGGCTTGCTGGTGATGCGCACCACGATCCGGTCGGAGAGCACTCGGGTGCCGCCGGTGACGGCGCTGCGGTCGCCGCCGGATTCCCGCACCACGGGGGCGGATTCGCCGGTGATCGCGGATTCGTCGATGGAGGCGATGCCCCAGACGATGTCGCCGTCGCCCGGCACGAGTTCGCCGGCGGTGACGATCACGGTGTCGCCGAGGCCGAGGTCGGCCGAGGAGACGGTCTGCACCCTGGCGCCCTCGGCGCCGGGGTTGGTGTCGGGCTGGTAGTCGAGCACCTGGGTCGCGTTGGTGCTGGTGCGGGTCTGCCGCAGGCTGTCGGCCTGCGCCTTGCCGCGGCCCTCGGCCACGGACTCGGCCAGGTTGGCGAAGATCACGGTGAGCCAGAGCCAGAAGGCGATGCCCACGGTGAACGAACCGGGCACGGCGGAGCCGCCGGAGTCGCCCGGGCCGCCGAGGAACGGTTCGGCCACCGCGAGAACGGTGGTGAGCACCGCGCCGATCTCGACGATGAACATCACCGGGTTCCGCCACATCAGGCGCGGATCGAGCTTTCGCACCGCGCCGGGTAGCGCGGCCACGAGCTGGCCGGAGCTGATCGCCTTTTTGGGTGCCGGCTTGTGCGACGGCTGAGTGGGGGTGTCTATGAGAGTGGTCATGGCTTACTGCAGCCCTTCCGCCAGGGGACCCAGCGCGAGTACGGGGAAATAGGTGAGAGCGGTGATGATGATCGTCACGCCGAGGAGCAGGCCCACGAACAGGGGCCGGTTGGTGGGCAGGGTGCCCGCGGTGGCCGGCACCCGGTCCTGCGCGGCGAACGAGCCGGCCAGGGCCAGCACGAACACCATCGGCAGGAAGCGGCCGAGCAGCATGGCCACGCCCAGCGCGGTATTGAACCAGGGCGTGTTCGCGGTGAGGCCGGCGAACGCGGAGCCGTTGTTGTTGGCCGCAGAGGTGAAGGCGTAGAGCACCTCGGAGAGCCCGTGCAGGCCGGGATTCCAGATCGACGTGGCCTCCACATCCGCTCGCACGGCGGGGATCGCAAAGGACAGCGCGGTGCCGGCGAGCACCAGGGTCGGCGTGATCAGGATGTACAGGCTGGCCAGTTTGATCTCCCGCGGGCCGATCTTCTTGCCCAGGTACTCCGGGGTGCGGCCCACGAGCAGGCCCGCCACGAACACCGCGATCACGGCGAGGATGAGCATGCCGTAGAGGCCGGAGCCGGTGCCGCCGGGGGCGACCTCGCCGAGCATCATGTTGAGCATCGGCATCATGCCGCCGAGCGCCGTGTATGAGTCGTGCATCGAGTTGACCGCACCCGTGGAGGTGAGGGTCGTCGAGGTGGCGAACAGGGTGGAACCGAGAATGCCGAATCGGGTCTCCTTGCCCTCCATCGCACCCCCGGCCAGCCCGGGGGCGGTGCCGGCGCCGTTCAGTTCGAACAGGGTGAGGGCGGTGAGCGAGACCACGAAGATCGTGGCCATGGTGGCCAGGATGGTGTAGCCCTGCTTCTTGTCGCCCACCATGGTGCCGAAGGTGCGCGGCAGGCTGAACGGGATGGCGAGCATCAGCACGATCTCGAACAGGTTGGTGAAGCCGTTCGGGTTCTCGAACGGATGCGCTGAGTTGGCGTTGAAGAAGCCGCCGCCGTTGGTGCCGAGCTCCTTGATCGCCTCCTGGGAGGCCACCGGGCCGCCGGGGATCGACTGGGTGGCCCCGGTCAGTGTCGTGACATCGGTGAATCCGGTGAGGTTCTGGATGACGCCGCCGAAAAGCAGCACGATCGCGCCGATCACCGCCAGCGGCAGCAGCAGCCGCAGCACCCCGCGGGTGAGGTCCACCCAGAAGTTGCCGATGGTGCCCGAGCGGCGCAGCATCAGGCCCCGCACCAGGGCGATCGCCACGGCCAGGCCCACGGCGGACGAGACGAAGTTCTGCACCGCCAGCCCGGCCAGCTGCACCGTGTAGCCCAGGGTGACGTCGGGGGAGTAGGACTGCCAGTTGGTGTTGGTCACGAACGACACCGCGGTGTTGAACGAGAGGCCTTCCGGCACCGCGTCGAAGCCCAGCGAATAGGGCAGCACGGCCTGGGCGCGCTGGAGCGCGTAGACGAACAGCACTCCCACCAGCGAGAACGCGAGCACACCGCGCAGGTACGCCGACCAGGTCTGCTGGCCGCGCGCATCCACCCCGATCAGCCTGTAGAAACCGCGCTCGACGGCGAGATCCTTGTGCGAGGTGTAGATGGTGGCCATGTAGTCGCCGAGCGGGCGGTGCAGCACCACGAGAACGGCCACGAGGGTGAGGGCCTGCAGGATGCCCAGCCAGAGCGCCATTAGAACCGCTCCGGTTTCACGAGGGCGAAGACCAGGTAGACGATGGCGCCCACGGCGAGTACGGCGGCCACGATGTCGAACACGATCACAGTTTCGCCACCCCCCAGGCCACAAGGCCGATCAGTGCGAACACGGCGATCACGCCGAGCACGTAGACAAGGTCGAGCATGCGATTCTCTCCATCCGTAGGCCGCCGGTGTACCGGTCGGCATCCGCGCTCCGCACGAGCACGAACCGAGTAAACACCCGTGCCGTGCCGCCCCACTGTTTCCTAACGAACCCCTAACGCCCGGCCTGCATCCGGCCGACACCGGCCGGTGTGCGCGGCCCGGCCACGTCCTGACCGTTCACCCGACGCCGGCCCGGCATCGGGCATAACTCCTGATGGATTGCCCCGGCCGGGCCGAACAGGCCGTTTGGTTCACCTCCCGGATCTAGGGTGGGGGCATGAGGATGCCCAGAACGGTGCGGAGGGGCGGCGCGGGGTTGGTCCGCACTGGGTTGGTCCGCACTGGGTTGGTCCGTGCAGGGTCGGTCTGCATCGGGCTGGTCTGCGTCATGGGCGTGGCCGGCTGATCGGCGTCGATCGCCGCGTCCGCGTACGACGGGATGCTGCCCGACGAGGCGATCACGACGCCCGCGCCGGCAGATGAGGAGGCCAACCTGCTGGCACCGTTCCCCACCGCGGGTTGGCTCGATGGCGGCGACCGGTTCGCGATCGTCCTGGGTGGCAGCTCGAGCTGCCCCAGCTACCCGGTGTCGATGGTCGTCGATGACAGTCGCACCCTGAGCATCGAGATCGGGCAGAGCGGCGGCCCGACCTGCACGGCCGACATGAAGCTGCGCACCCACGTGCTCACGACACCGGCCGGGCTGGACCCGACCGGGGAGATCACCATCCGCTACAGCGAGTCGGAAACCGCGGTTCTCCCCGCGCTCTGAGCCCCTGCCTGGCGGGCGGAGGCGCCCGGGCGTAAAAAAGCCCCGGCACCGCTCACGCTTTGGGGGAAAGGGAGCTGGCACCGGGGCCAATCGTTGGAGTGGGGGAACTCCAGGTGTAACCGTACGCCCTGTGCGCTGAATGTGCGCTGCACGCCGCCTTAGAGTTTTCTATGTGCCGGCCGTGGGCGGCACTGCTCCGGCGGTGTTCCCCGGTCGGGTGGGGCTAAATGCCGGTGCCGGCGAGTGAGCCGGTGGTCTTGTTCTCCGCCATGGCGAGGCAGAGAATTTCTCGGTCTCCGCTGTCCCAGCTGCCCTCGCTGGGGGAGAGGTAGTTGAAGTCCAGGGTGGATTCTTCGTAGGACTTGCCGATAAAGGTGGCGAACTCGGCGACACAGCGTTCCTCCGCGATCTGGGCGAGGGCCTCGTCACCGGGGAAGGCGCCATCCTCGCTCACGTCGAAGGCGAAGTAGGCCTCGAAGTCATGGGCATCCGCACACGGAATGGCCGTTACGCTCTCGACCGCGTCGGCGTCCTGGTCGTTGAAGCAGTCGCCGACCGCCAGCGAGAAGACATCGGCCTCACCGGCCTCGCTGATCTCCTGAGTCTCGGCATCCCGTGCCGCTTGCTGGGGAAACAGGTCGCTGATCGCGGTGCACCCGGAGAGGGTCAGCGCGCCGACCGAGAAAGCGGCGATGATTAAACCGGTGCGCAGGCGTGCGGTATTGCGGGACATAGTGGTGCCTTTCAACCGATGCTGGGGTCCAGAGCGCAGGGCGGTGTGCGCACACAGTCAGAAAATGCCACCCGGTGCGCGAACCCCAAGAAAATTGGCACTGGTGGCGCCTCCATCTTGGCCGACGCCGAAACACCAGCGCAAGCCACACCCGCGGCGCTGACTCGCAGGAATCGCCGAAGCTCTCATCGCAAAAGCCCCGAAAACCCCGGCCGGAACCGAGAGCGTCCTGAGTCGCGGTTTTGTCGGCGACCGCTGCTAGTGTGTGCTCTCAGAACAGGCGGGGCATCGGCCGACCATTCGGCCGAAATCCATTCCCGCCGGTGACGAAGGGAATTCCATGAAGGCATCCGCAGAACTCGGCAGCAACCTGCAGTCGGTCCTGGTCGACCTGATCGAACTGCACGTCCAGGGCAAGCAGGCGCACTGGAGCGTCGTGGGAAAGAACTTCCGCGACCTGCACCTGCAGCTCGACGAGATTATCGACGACGCCCGAATCTTCACCGATGAGCTGGCCGAGCGGATGCGCGCCCTCGACGCCCTGCCCGACGGCCGCACGGAAACCGTCACCAAGACCACGCACCTGCCCAAGTTCCCCGCTGGCGAGGTCGACACCACCGAAACCGTGGGCCTGGTCACGGCGCTGCTCACCGCTACCGTCGACAACATCCGTGAAATTCACGAGGCTGTCGATGAAGAAGACCCGGCCAGCGCCGATATCTTGAACGGCTTCATTCTGAAGCTCGAGCAGTACATCTGGATGGTCAGCGCGGAGGACCGGAAGCCCCGGAAGCCCACCGCGAAGGACTCGACCCGCCCGGTCGGCAAGGCGTAAGTCGCCTCCGGCGGCCGGATTCGGCTAAGAATTCGGCCGCCGCCGTGACGAATGGGCGCGTGAATGCGTCATAGGTAAGACGAACACATCGCACTACCCAGTCCGCCCACCCGGCTGTGACCCGTCCGCCAGACCTGATCGGCGAGACCGAGTCATGATCGGTAAGACGGGGCGCCCGCTCAAGGAATAGAGGATGAATCCCGTGACCCAGGTAATCGAGACAATCGACGTAGACGTTCCCGTGCGGACCGCGTACAACCAGTGGACCCAGTTCGAGTCTTTCCCGCACTTCCTCGACTTCGTCGAGAGCATCACGCAACAGGACGACACCCACACGCACTGGAAGGTGAAGATCGGCGGAGCCGAACGTGAGTTCGATGCTGAGATCACCGAGCAGCACCCCGACGAGCGCGTCGCCTGGAAGAGTATCTCCGGTGACGAGAAGCACGCCGGCGTGGTCACCTTCCACCGACTCAGCGACACGACGTCCAGGGTCACCGTGCAGCTGGACTGGGAGGCCGAAGGCTTCCTCGAGAAGGTCGGTGCCGTGTTCGGCGTCGACGACCACGTGATCCGCAAGGACCTCAAGCAGTTCAAGACCTTCGTGGAGAACCCGGCCAACCAGGCCGGCGGCTGGGGCGGAGACGTTTCGGTCTGACCCACCCGCGGTTCGCTCCATCGTCGACCCTCTGGCCGCGGTTCCCCCGCCAGACTATGCTCCGTGCGAGAGGCCTAGCAGCAAGCTAGATTCCCTCTCGAGCCGTGCAACGGATGGGCCGACCGGTGACCGAACTGCAGCACACGACGGGCATTGCCCGGCATGGACGACTGAAGAGGCCCCACGCCGTGACGGGGGTGCTGAGCGCGGTGGCCCTGGGCCTGGCCGTGCTCCTCGTCAGCGGCGGGGCCGTCACGGCGTTCGCGCTCTGGCAGTTCCGCAGTGCGGTGGTCGCCAACTCGATCGACATCGACGGTCCCGACGCCGACGCCGATCCGCCCCCGGGGATCGGCAGCTACGAGAACGGTTTCAACCTGCTCATCGTCGGCGTCGACAACGACTCGGCCCAGGGCGCGACGTACGGCGTGCGGGAGACCACCCTCAACGACGTGAACATCCTGGTGCACGTGTCAGCCGACCACAGCAACGCCGTGGTCGTGAGCATCCCCAGAGATCTCGTGGTGGCGCATCCCGAATGTATCGATACCGCCACCGGCGCGGTGGTCGGCGAACTGGCTGCCGCCCCGGTGAACGAGGCGATGGGCCGCGGCGGTCTGCCCTGCGTGGTCAGCACCGTGGAAGAACTCACCGGGCTGGAGATCCCCTACGCGGGACTGACCTCATTCGCCGGTGTGGTTCGACTCAGCGATGCCGTCGGCGGCGTGCCGATCTGCCTGTCCGAACCCGTCGACGACCCGAAGGCGGGCCTCTCCCTGCCCGCCGGCACCAGTGTCGTGTCCGGCGATACCGCCCTGGCCTTCCTGCGCAGCCGTCACGGCGTCGGCGACGGCAGCGACCTGGCCCGTATCTCGTCGCAGCAGCTGTACCTGGCCTCGCTCATGCGCACGGTGCGGGGCGACGGCACCTTGACCGACCTGCCCAGGCTGTACACCCTGGCCAATGCGGCGGCCGGCAATATCAGTCTCTCCACGAGCCTCGCCCACACCGACACCATGGTGTCGATGGCGCTGGCGTTGGCGGACATCGACCTGGACAGGCTGGTCTTCGTGCAGTATCCGGGCACCACGGAGGATCCGGCCTTCCCCGGCAAGGTGGTTCCGCTGCAGGGCCTCGCCGACACGATGTTCGCCAAGATCGCCGCCGACGAGCCGTTCACCCTCGGTGCAGCCCCGCCCACCGACGAACCGCTCGTCCTCGGACCGCCGGCCGAGACCCCAGAGGCCCCCGGCGAAACGGATGCCGCGGCGCCGCCCGCGACACCGACGCCGCCTCCCGTGGCGTTGGACGGTCTCACCGGGCGCACGGCCGACGACGAGTCCTGCGCAGAAGTGAACGGCGGCTGAGCGACTATCTCAGTTCGGCCGGCTGCACGTGGTCCATGTCGTCGAAGGCCTTGTTCTCGCCTGCCATCGCCCAAACGAATGAGTAACTGCCGGTGCCGAATCC
Source organism: Cryobacterium sp. TMN-39-2 (assembly GCF_004402745.1). Classification (NCBI taxonomy): domain Bacteria; kingdom Bacillati; phylum Actinomycetota; class Actinomycetes; order Micrococcales; family Microbacteriaceae; genus Cryobacterium; species Cryobacterium sp. TMN-39-2. Next base: position 98,640 of record NZ_SOFX01000047.1, on the reverse strand, counting down.
GCTGTGCAGTGACCAGCTCGGGGAGATGATCGCCTCGTTGTTGGCCACGACCAGGTGACGGCTTTCGGTCGGTTCGCCCATCAGGTGGATAACGCGGTGTTCCGGAGCGAGGTCGAAGTACAGGTAGCACTCGGTGCGACGGTCGTGGGTGTGGGCCGGCATGGTGTTCCACATGCTGCCGGTGCTCAGCACCGTGACGCCCATCACAACCTGGCAGCTCTGCACGCCATTGGCGTGGATGTACTGGTTGATGGTGCGCTCGTTGGAGGTGGTGGCGTCGCCCAGCTCGCGCACGGTGCCCTGGCCCTTGCCGACCAGCGTGGTCGGGTACGCGGTGTGGGCGGTGGCGGAGAACAGGTAGAACGCGGCCGGTGCGGCCCCGTCGGCGCTGGCGAATACCACATCCCTCACTCCGCGCCCGATATAGAGGCACGCTCCCGGCTCGAGGTCGTAGGCGGTGCCGTCGACCGAGATGGTGCCGGCGCCGCCGACGTTGACGATGCCCGCCTCGCGGTTTTCGAAGAACGTGTCAGTGCGGAGCGCGTCGTATCTTCCGAGCGTGATCGGGCCGGTCACCGGGCGGGCGCCGCCGAGCACGATGCGATCTTCATGGGTATAGGTGGCGCGGAACTCGTCATCGGCGAAGAGGTCGTCGACGAGGTAGTTCTCGCGCAGGGCCGCGGTATCGAAACTGCGGATTTGGGCGGGATTGGTGGAATGACGCAACTGCATTGTTTTTCTCATTTCCTCTGGAGGTATGGGTCATCTGCTGGCGGATGCCGCGGCAGAGCCTGACGTTCCGTCTCGCGGAACAACCTACCAGTATTTAACCGGGGAGCGGAACTCTTTTTGCGAAAATAGGACTTTAGTCCCGTTTGAATCAGGCGTAGCACACCTACTCTAAGTCTGTACCACGGCCATGCGTTCCGCCCAGCGGAATCCGCTTCTTGGCACTGAAGCTCAACGAGGAGGAACCAGTGAACGCGCACGCATCCACGCCCACCTCGCCGGCGCTCGGCGCCCGCACCAGCTTCGGCTGACCACGTCCTCCCTGCTGCCCCGGCCACGCCGGCGGCCGCGCCTGGAACCCTTCCGGCCTGCCGCTCACGGCAACGTCGCCCGCACTACCCACTGATTGCAACCGAAAGAGTGATAGCGCCCCATGAGTATCCAAGACAACATTGACGTCGTCCCGGACGCAGCGCCCGTCGTCGCAGCTGATGAGGCTGAAGGAACCCTGACCGGGAAGGAGAAGGTGGCTTACGGGGTCGGTGACCTCGGTAACGGGTTCATGTTCGACCTCGGCCAGGTCTATCTGACCAAGTTCTGGATCGACACGGCCGGCATCGGCCCGGCAGTTGTGGCGCTGATCTTTGTTCTGGTCAAGCTCTTCGACGCCGTGATGGACACCGTCGCGGCGCTCTTCATCGACGGCCGCAAGGTCGGCAAGCGCGGCAAGTTCCGCCCGGTCATGATGGTCTCCGCCTGCATCCTTGCCGTGATGACCGTCGTCACCTTCACCATGCCCGACGTGTCGCTGGGCTGGAAGATCGCCTTCGCCGCCGGTTCCTACGCCATCTGGGGCGCTACCTTCTCCTTCGCCAACGGCCCGTACGGTTCGCTCGCCTCGGTGATGACCCGCAACATCAAGGAACGCGCCCAGCTGGCCACCTCCCGCCAGGCCGGTTCGCTCGGCGCCCAGTGGATCTGCGGCATCGCCTTCATCCCGATCATGATGATGCTCGGTGGCATGACCTCCCGGAACTATATGTGGGCCGCCGTCGTCATGGCCGTGCTCGGCATCATCTGCTTCTGGATCTGCTACAAGGGCACCAAGGAACACGTCGTCGTGAACCGGGAAGCCAATAAGGAGAAGACGAGCCTCAAGGACTACGGCCGCGCCGTGCTCACCAACCGCCCGCTTCTCGGCCTGGTGTTGATGAGCCTGTTCACCATCTCCTCGATGAACGTGAACAACATGATGATGATCTTCTTCGCCGAGTTCAACCTGGGCAACATCGCCCTGATGGCCGTGCTCAACTTCGTGATGATCGGTGCCTCCATCGTGGGCATCATGTTCATCCCGAAGCTGGTCGTGCGCTTCGGCAAGAAGCGCACCGTCATGGTGAGCTTCGCCGTCGCGGTTGTCGCCAACGGCTTGAACTTCATCATCCCGACCAACCTGTGGACGTTCATGATCCTCGTCACCATCGGGTACGTCGCGCTGTCGATCCCGAACGGCATCACCTGGGCCTTCGTCTCCGACACCATCGACTACGGCGAGTGGCACACGGGCGTGCGCCGCGAAGGCATGACCTACGCCGCCTTCAGCTTCTCGCGCAAGGTCTCCCAGTCCCTCGCCGCCCTAGTCGGTGCCGGCATGCTGGCCGTCTCGGGCTATGTCGCCCAGGCGACCAGCCAGTCGGAGGGGACACTGCTCGGCATCAAGGCCGTGATGACGCTGTACCCGGCCGTCGCTCTCACCATCGCCGCCGTCATCGTCTACTTCGTCTACAACGTGAGCGATGACAAGTACCGTCGCATCGCCAAGGACCTGAACGAGGGTCGTTGGGAACACGGCATCATCGGCGAGAGCACCCGCGCCACGCTCGCCACGAAGTAACCCAGCACCCATAGGAGGGGCGCCGTGTGCACGCACGGCGCCCTGTTCGTCTTTTCACTCCTCTTTCGGAAAGTAGCTCATGCGCATCGCCAGGCTTGACACCCCCGCCGGCCCCCGTCACGCAGTCGCCCTGGGTGACCGCTGGCACGTGATCGCCAGCCCATTCGCCGCGCCCCTGGTCTACACCGGGGACTCGATCCCGGCCGACGAAGCCGTGCTCCTCGCATCCGTCGACCCGCGCGTGGTGGTCGGCATCGGCCACAACCAGCCGGGCCACCCCCTGCCCATGCAGGCCTGGCACAAGTCGGTGCACTCCGTCGCGGGCTCCGGCGACGACATCTACGCGGTGCGGGACGTGGGCACCGTGAACATCGAGGGCGAGCTCGCCGTCGTGATCGGCACCTCGGCCACGAACCTCACTCTCGAGAATGCCTTCGAGGCCGTACTCGGCTACACGGTGGCCAATGACGTCACCAACGTGGATCAGTGCCCGATCGACCAGCGCAACTTTCAGGGCAAGAGCGGCAAGAACTACACCCCGCTCGGCCCGTGGATCGAAACCGAACTGGCCGACCCGGAGAACGTCGCCACCGAGGTGGTCATCAACGGAGCCGTCGTGGCCAACTCGGGCTCGTTCAACCTACCCTCCTCGGTCGCTGCCACTCTCGTCTACGTGACGAAGTGGCTCACCCTCGAGCCCGGCGACGTGGTGCTCACCGGAGCCCCCGGCACCGACCTCCCCGTGCAACCGGGCGACACCGTCGACATCACCCTCGCCGGCATCGGCACCCTGAGCAACACCATCGCCTGAGCCAAAAAACCCAACTTGCCTGCCGATTCAGCGGGCGACAACAATAAGGAGCACACATGCCCAATATCACCGTTCAACTACTCGCGGGCCGCGACATCAACCAGCGCCGGGCTTTTGTTCAAGACGTCACCAACAGTGCCGTTCTGACCCTGGGCGCTCGTCGCGACGACGTCCGGATCGTTTTCGAGGAGATCACGCCGGACATCGTCGCGAACGGTGGAGTCTTCGCCAGCGAAGACGAAAGCCGCGCAGAGGTCGTCAGTCGTTTCGTCCCCGAGGCCAGCTCGTAGCAACACCCGCCGGCGACGAGTCCTGCGCTCAGGCCTACAACGGCTGAGCGGACCCGCCGCCGCGAGATCGCTAGCCGGTGACGACCGCGATCTCGTTCGGCGTGGTCGGCAGCTCCACAGAGGTGACGACCTTTCCGGTGGTGAGGTCGACGGCGTGCAGCGAGTTCGTGGCCGGTTCGGTCACGTAAGCGGTGCTGCCGATCACGACGAGCGCCGGGTGGGCATCCTGCCACTCGACAGGGCTCTCCCAGGCACCGATCACCGGGAAGGAATCGCCGAGCTCGCCGGTCTCGGGGTCAAGCACGTAGAGCGAGCCGTCCGAGGCCAGGATCAGGGCCTCGTCGTTCGGGCCGCGGGAAACGCCCCGCCAGGTGTATTCCACGCCGGTCGGCAGGTCGATCACCGTGGAGGTCTTGGCCACGGTGTCCACGAGCACCAGCTCGCTCAGCAGGTAGCCCTCGGAGTCGGGGTCGGAGTTGTAGTCACCCACGGCAATGGTGGAGGTCTCGGAAACGTACATATTGCCGGTGCGGCCGTAGGCGTCCGGCGCCGCGATCTTGCTGATCTTGCCGTCGTCGTAGACCAGCACGCCGTCGCTGCAGCCGAACACGGCCACCTCGTTCGCGGCCGCGCCTTCGCCATGTACCGAGGGGCACTCGGCGTTGCGGGCGGTCTCCTCCCGGTCGGCGTTCAGCACGCGGATGCCGGTGCGAGCCTCCGAGGTGCCGACCGTGCTGAGCAGGGTGCCGTCTTCAAGCTCGATGGACACGCCGTGGTGCGCGGCTTCGGCGGGAATGACCTCGGTGGCCGGCAGTTTGTCGGGGGCTTCGAGCAACGCTGTGGTCTCGAAGATCGTGGTGTCGCCGGTGCCGTCGGCGTAGAGGATGGTCTTGTCGCCGTGCCTGACCACATGCCCGGCGGCCGGAGCCTCGAAGACCAGGTCGGTGAGCGCGGGGTCCGCGGTCTGGGCATCGCCGGAGGAATCGGTCCAGGTGCCGGTGTCGAGCACCCGGAAACCGTCGGCGGTGGTGACCAGCACGTGCCGGCCGTCCCCGGCGGTGTTCAGTCTGTTGAACCCGGCCAGGGGCAGGTCGGCTTCGAGGTCCAGGGTGTCGCCGTCGAGCACGTAGAGCCCGCCATCGTAGGTGAGGGCGACCCGGGGTTGCGCGGCGGTCGTGGTGGTGCCGGTGGCCGAGCCGGAGTCTCGCGGGGCGGCATCCGTGGAGGCGCAGGCGGACAGGAGGACGGCCGAGGCGGCGATGACGGCTGCGAAGGCCGTGCTGCGGTGCTGTGTTCTCATGTTTTCTTTTCTGTGTTGGAGGGCGCCCGATTAGGGGGAGAGCCCGGTGGTGATGCGCTCGGTGTTGGTGCGCATCATGGTGAGGTAGCTGTCGGCGCCCGCCCCCGGTTCGCTGAGCGATTCGGTGAACAGTTCCACCACGGCCACGTCGAGGCCGGCCTCGTCGGCGAGCACTTGCACGAGCCGGTCGGGCTGGGAGGACTCGGCGAAGATGGTGGCGACGCCGGCGGTGTCGATCGCGTCGACGAGGCTCTGCAGGTCTGAGGCGCTCGGTGCGGCGAGGGTGGAGCCGCCCGGGATCACGGCGCCCACGACGGTGAAATCGAACCTGTCGGCCAGGTAGCCGAAGACGTGGTGGTTGGTGACCAGGTTGCGGCGCTCGGACCCGATGGTGGCGAAGGCCGTGGTCATCTCGGCGTCGAGGGCCTGCAGCTCGGTCGTGTATGCCGCGGCCTGCGCCTCGATCAGGGCGGCATCGACGCCCGCCACGTCGGTCCGCACGGCCGCGGTGACGGCCTCGACGACCTCGACCATGCGGGCCGGATCGGTCCAGAAGTGCGGGTCGGCCGTGTCGCTGCCGGTGCCGCTGGCGTAGGGCAGCGGGTCGATCACGGTGCCCGCGGCAAGCATCGCCACCCCCGCCGTATCCGCCGCGTCGAGCTGCTGTTGCAGGCCCTCCTCGAGTCCGAGACCGTTGGACACCACGAGGTCGGCGCGCAGGATGCGCGCGGCCTCCTGTGCGGAGATCTCGAACGAGTGCGGGTCGGAGTTGGGGCGCATCAGGGTGAGAACCTCGGCCTGGTCGCCGACGATGTTCCCTACGACGTCGCCGAGGATGTTGGTGGTCACCACGATGAGCGGCCGGTCGCCGGCCGGGGCGGCGCAGCCGGATAGGGCGCCGAGGCCGACGGCCGCGGCGAGGGCCAGGGAGAGGGAGCGGATGGAGCGCATCGGTCTACCGGCCCGTCTCGGCGAGGAAGCGTGGTTCGCCGTCGATGGGGAAGGTGCGGGCGATACGCGCGCCGTCGGCGTAGTCGATCTCGTAGACCAGCCCGTCGGCTGGGGCGTTCAGGTAGGCCCGGCCGGCGTCCACGGTGAGTTCGACGCCGGCGAGCAGCGCCTCGGCACCGGCGGCGGCGAGGGTAGCGGGCAGCAGCGGCTCGGTCGCGGCAAGGGTGCTGCCGGTCGCCGCCTCAAGAACGAGCACCCGCCCGTCGTCGGCGAGGGCCACGACGTGTTCGGCGGAGTCGTCGACCGCCGACACCTGCAGCAACGGGGTGTCGGTCACCAATGGCGACCAGCGGCGCTCCCGGGTGTCGAGCAGCCAGGCGCCGGTGTCGCCGGCGACGGCGGCCACGGTGGGCCGGCCGGCGCGGTTGGCGAACTCGAGGGCCCGGTCGGTGGCGGCGACGCCGGCGGGGTACGGGATGCGTTCGAAGGTGATCGTGGACTCTGCCGCCCCTTCGCCTGCGCTGGCGGTGTCCGCCGTGGCTAGCAGGGCTCCGTCGGAACAGCCGAACACCACCCCGACGGCAGTGCTGATCGTTCCGGAGAGCTCGGCGCAGTCCGCGGTCGCCCCGGCGATCGGGGCGCCGGACGACGTGAGCACCTGCACGGCGTCGATGCCGTTCGTGGCGCTGCCAGGCGCATCCGTACGCCCGGCGATCACCCGGTCGCCCACCGGCACCAGCATGCCGGGGCCTGGCTCGACATCGATTCGGGCGAGCTCGGTGATCGTGCCGTCGCCGAGGTCGCCGGTGTCAAGGATCACGGCGGTGCCGGAGTCGGCGAAGCGCACCGTGGTGAGGGTGCCGCCGCCGGAGGTGACGCCGGCGCCGCTGCCGGTGACGGTGCCGACCACGGCAGGATCGGCCCGGTAGTAGTGCTGGTGGTCTTCGTGGTCCACGGTCCAGGCGCCGCTGTCGACGATCGTGACGGCGCCCTGCTCGGCGGCCGCGGCGAACACGAAGCGACCGTCGGTGGAGACGCCGCTCACCTGGTCGAGGGTGGTGACCGAGGTGGAGGTGCCGTCGAGCAGATCGAGCAGGTCGAGGCGGCCGGCGGAGTTGACCGTGGCGAGGTGCAGCTGCGGTTCGGCCATTTCGGCGGCGCCGGCCACGTATCCGTGCGGAGCGGTGCTTGCAGTTGGCGCGGGCGCTGGGCTCGCGGCTGGGCTGGAGCAGGCGGTGATGCCCAGCAAAGCGGCGGCGCCGAGCACGGATGCGACGGTTCGGGTGGTCAGGGGAGCGGTTGTCAGGGAACTACTGGGAGGCACTGGCGACTTTCTGGTCGGGCATGGAGGGGGCGATGGCCGGCCGTGCGGCCGTAGGGAAGGCGGAGTGCGCACGAACGAGGCTGACGAGCCGGCGCCCGGCTGCCGAGACGGCGACGAGGCCCACGGATGCGGCGGCGATCGTGGCGCCGGCTGCGGTGCCGGCATGCCAGGAGACGAGGAGCCCGACGACCACGGCTGCCGCGCCGAGCAGGGCGGCGAGCAGCATGATCGCGGGGATGCGGCGTAGCCAATGTCCTGCGGCGACGGCGGGCGCGAGCAGCAGGCCCACTACGAGCAGGGAGCCGACGGCGCCATAGGAGGCGACCACGGCCAGGGTGACCAGGCCGACCAGCACCAGCTGGGCCAGGCGCGGTCGGAGGCCCAGGGTGCGGGCGAGGCGCGGGTCGAAGGCCAGCGCCACGAAGGCACGGTGGAACAGAGCGGCCAGGACCACGGTGACGGCGAGGGCGATGGCCAGCCCGGCCAGGTCGCCGGCCTGGATGGCGAGCACGTCGCCGAACAGGATCGCGGTGAGGTCCACCGCGAAGCTGCGCGAATGCGACACGATGATCACACCGAGGGCGAGCATCCCCACGAAGAGCAGGCCGATGCTGGTGTCGGAGGAGAGCCGCCCGCGGCGGGTGATCAGGCCGACACCCAGGCTCATCACCAGCGCACTCACGGCGGCGCCCACGATCACCGGCAGGCCCAGCAGTGAGGCGAGAGCCACACCGGGCAGCATGCCGTGCGCCATCGCCTCACCGAGGAACGCCATGCCCCGCACGACCACCCAGGTGCCCACGACGGCGCAGATCGCGGCCACGAGCACACCACCGAGGAGGGCGCGCAACATGAAATCCGCTGAGAGCGGGTCGGTGAGCCAGGTCATGACAGCGACTCTAACTGATAATGGTTCTCATTATTGATAAGGTGGGTGCATGCAACCCACCCGGACCTCCCCTCAGATCCCCGTGAATCCGCCGCGGATCACCGTCCGGAACATCCGGGTGACTCATGGGCACACTGTTGCCCTCGACGGCGTGTCGGCCGCTATCGAGCCCGGCCGGGTGACCGCTCTGGCCGGCGCGAACGGGTCGGGCAAGTCCACCCTGCTCGGGGTCCTGGCCGGAATCCAGCCCTGGCAGGCAGGCGAGCGCCACGCGGTGGGCGCCGGCCGGATCGCGATGGTGGTGCAGCGGAGCGCGGCCCCCGACACGCTGCCGCTCACCGTGTTCGAGACCGTGAGCATGGGGAGGTGGGCACGCCGGGGCCTGTGGCGGCCGCTGTCCGGCGAGGATCGCGCCATCATCGCCGACAGCATCGGCGCCCTCGGCCTGACCGGGCTCGAGCGGCGCTCGCTCGGGGAGCTCTCCGGCGGCCAGCGCCAGCGCGCCCTGGTGGCCCAGGGGCTTGCCCAACGGGCGGATGTGCTGTTGCTCGACGAACCTGCCGCCGGGCTCGACGGTGACGCACTGCTGCTCATCGACCTGGCCATCCGCGCCGAGGCCGACCGGGGCGTCGCCGTCGTCTGCGCCACCCACGACCCTGCGGTGATTCGCCGAGCCGACCGGGTAATTCGGTTAGCGGCGGGTGTCGTCGTCAGCCACACAGCCACGGGAGAGCTTGGCGAGAGGAGTTGACGCGACGGCGCTCAGCCGGCCTGAGCCCAGGCCTCGCGCAGGCAGGCGAGCACGCCGGGTTCGAGATCGTCCGCGGAGTGCAGCTCGAGATGGTGCATGAAGTGGTTGAGCGTGGGCTCGACCACCTCCTTCCACCGCGACGAGGTGTCGAACCGGTCCAGGTCGACCGTGAGCACGAGCGGGGCCACGCTGCCGGAGAGGTACTGGCCCGGTAGCCAGGTCCACGCGAAGGAGCGTTGCCGGCGGAATGCGATCTGGCTCGTCGTCACGCGGACCTCGGCGTCACCGATCGACAGGACGGCCGCAGAGACCGCATCGAAGAGCGTCCGCGCGAGCGGATCGCGGCCCGCGAAGTACTGCTCGAGCGGGATGGTCTTCGCCAGTGCGGTCATGTGCGCCAGGGTAGCCCCGTCCGCCCGGTTGCGCCCGAACCGCCGGTTGCGCCAGCACCCGCACCTCTGGTTGAGCTTGCACCCGCTGGTTGCGCCTGTCGAAACCGGGTGAGTTGCCCGCCCTGACCCGCCACGGGCGCCCCGACGGGAGTAGCTTGGCCGCGGTAGGGCCGGCGGCCCGGCGCATCCGGGCAGAGCGGGTGCGCATCCACTAGCTGAGGAATGACCCGCCATGTTGCGAAAACTGGGCGTGAGCGTCGCCCGCCACCGTCTCATCGCCCTGCTGTGCTGGGCGGTGGCGCTCGCCGCCTGCCTGGCCACGGCCCTGCTCGGGGTCACCGGGGAGAGTCTCTTCCAACGGCTGTCCAGCGCAGGCCCGTCGGTGGACGGTGAGGCCCAAACCGCCACCGACCTGATCGAGGGCCCGGCCGACCAGCAGACCGAATCACTCTCCTTGCTTGTGCACCCCACCGACCTGGCCTCACCCGACCTCGCCGCGATCCTCGACTCCGCCACCCTGCGACTCGAACAGGTCGACGGGGTCGCCCAGGTGGTCAATCCGCTCGTCATCCCGCCGCTGCCCGACGGAAGCCCCAACCCGGCGGCCGCGCCACTGCTCTCCGCCGACGGCGCGGGGATGCTCCTGACCGTGGCCATGGACACCACAGACGGAACCGTCAGCGATCCGCTGCTCACCTACGTTCAGCGCCGCCTCCAGGTGGCCGCCGACGAGATCGGCCAACTGGACCCCAACGCCCAGGTGGAGGTCGGCGGAGCGCCCCTGATCGTGGAGTCCCTCGTCGCCGTCGCCGAGTCAGACCTGCAGAAGGGCGAACTGATCGCGCTGCCGATCGCTCTGCTGGTGATGCTGATCATCTTCGGCGGTTTCCTCGCCGCCGGCATCCCGCTGGTCGGTGCGATCGCGTCGATCATCGGGGCGCTCGGGATGCTCTACGCCTTCACCTACGTGTCGGACATCGGCATCACGGTGATGAACGTGATCACCGTGATCGGGCTCGGCCTGTCCATCGACTACGGCCTGCTGATGGTCAGCCGGTTCCGGGAGGAGTTCCGGGCCCGGGTGGGCGGCGGCGGCCCCGGCGCCCCGCCGGGCCCGCACGGCGAGCCGTTCGCGGACCTGCCGCCGCTGAAAACCGGGGAGCTGGCCACCCTGCCGCACCACCGGCACAGTCGTCACGAATTGATGCTCCAGGCCGTTGGCGCCACGGTCAACACGGCCGGACGCACCGTGTTGTACTCCGGGCTGACCTTCGCGATCGCCACCGCGGGGCTGCTCGTGTTCGAACCGTCGATCATCCGGGCCATCGCCATAGGCGCCATCTGCGTGGTGCTCATCGCCATCCTCACCGCGCTGGTCCTGGTGCCGGCGCTGCTCGGCTACCTCGGCGAACGGCTGGTGCAGCCCGGCCTGCTCACCCGAATCCCCGGAGTCGGCCGGTGGCTCACCCGCTTCGGTGACATCGCGCCGGCGGAAGGCGTCTTCTCCAAGCTGGCCCGGCTCGTGCAGCGGGCGCCGGTGCTCGTCGCGCTCGGCGGCACCGCCGTGCTCCTTCTGCTGAGCAGCCCCGTGCTGTCGATGACGGTCGCCAACAGCGCCGGCGACGCCATCCCGCCCTCGTCCACCCAGTACGACTTCATCACCACCCTGAACGAGGAGTTCCCGCTGGCAACCGCGCCGCGGGTGCTGCTGGTGTCGAACACCGACGAGGCCGCAGCGGTCGCCTGGGCGACCGAGGTCGCCACCCTGCCCGGGGTGACGGATGTGGCGCCGCCGGTCGACCAGAACGGCTACTGGGTGTCCAGGGTGGAGGTCGACACCCACCAGGGTGACGACGTGGTGCGCCAGATCCGCGCCGACCGGCCGGCTTTCGACAACTGGGTCGCCGGCGCCGACGCGCAGGCCGTCGACTACCTCGACTCGCTGGCCGGGGGAGCGCCCTGGGCGGTGCTGATCATCGCGCTCGCCACCTTCGTGCTGCTGTTCCTGATGACCGGATCGGTGATCATCCCGCTCACCGCCCTGGTGATCAGCGCGATCTCGCTGGGCGCGGCCGCCGGCGTCCTGGTCTGGGGGTTCCAGGAGGGCAACCTGTCCGGCCTGCTCAACTTCGACCCCGTCACCATCTCCGGCGTCGACGCCCTCGTGCTCACCCTGGTGCTCACCTTCGGGTTCGGTCTCGCCATGGACTACGAGATGTTCCTGCTCGCCCGGATCAAGGAGCACCACGACCGCGGCGAGAGCACCCGCTTGTCCATCGAGACCGGCCTGCAGAGCTCTGGCCGTATCATCACCTCGGCCGCGCTGATCATCGTGCTGGTCTTCGCGGGCTTCGCCACCGGGGAGCTGATGCAGATGAAACAGATCGGCACGGCCCTGGCCGTGGCGGTGCTGCTGGATGCGACGCTGGTGCGGATCGTGCTCGTGCCCGCCGTGATGACCTCCCTCGAGCGAGTCCTCTGGTGGGCCCCGCGCTGGACCGCCCCCATCCACTCCCGCTTCGGCCTCAGCGAATAGCAACACGTGCCGCGCCCGGGCCCGGGCAGGCCCGGCCGGGCCGGCGTGGTTGACTTGCGGCATGGGTACTCGGGGGCGCACGGCGCAGGACCGCGCCCCGGGCGGTGCCGGTCCGTTCGCCTTCGCGCCGTTCCGCTGGCTGCTCACCGCCCGCACCATCGCCACCCTGGGCAACGCCGCCGCCCCGATCGCCCTCGCCTTCGCGGTGCTCGACCTCACCGGGTCCGCGGTGGACCTCGGCATCGTCGTAGCCAGCCGCTCCCTCGCCAACGTGGCCGTGCTGCTGTTCGGCGGGGTGATCGCCGACCGGCTGCCCAAGCACCTGCTGCTCGTGGGCACCTCCCTCGCGGCCGCGGCCACCCAGGCCGTGGTGGCCGCGCTCGTCCTGTCGGGCTCGGCCACCATCCCGTTGCTCGTGGTCCTCAGCATCCTCAACGGGGCCGTGGCCGCCGTCAGCTTTCCGGCCTCGGCCGCGATCGTGCCGCAGACCGTGCCGGTCACCGAGTTGCGCCCGGCCAACGCTCTGCTGCGGCTGAGCCTCAACGGCGGCGCGATCCTCGGTGCCAGCCTCGGCGCGATCCTGATCGCGGCGGTCGGGCCCGGCTGGGGACTCGCGCTGAATGCCGCATCCTTCGCCCTGGCCGGCATCGTCTTCGCGTTCGTTCGCACGCCCAACGCACAGCGCACCGTCGCTACCGGCGCCGCCGCGCCCCCTGCCAGCGTCTTCCGGGAGCTGCGGGAGGGCTGGCAGGAATTCTCCAGCCGCACCTGGGTGTGGGTGGTCGTGGCCCAGTTCGCCCTCGTGAACGCCGCGTTTGTGGGAGCGATCGCGGTGCTCGGCCCGCTCGTGGCCGACGAGAGCTTCGGCCGCGCCGCCTGGGGCCTGATCATCGCCGCCGAAACCGTGGGCCTCGCTCTCGGCGGGATGCTCGCGCTGCGCTGGCGACCCCGGCACGCCCTGGGCATCGGGGTGGGTCTGGTCGCGGTGACGGCCTTGCCCATCGTGGGACTCGCGCTGGTGCCGTTGGTGCCGCTGCTCGTCATGGCCTTCCTCATCGGCGGGGTGGCCATCGAGCAGTTCGGGGTGGCCTGGGACCAGTCGCTGCAACAGAACATTCCGCAAGGCAAGCTCGCCCGGGTGTACTCCTACGACGCGGTCGGCTCGTTCATCGCCATCCCGGTGGGGGAGATCCTGGTGGGACCGCTCGCGCATGCCTGGGGCACCACGCCGGTGCTGCTCGGCTGCGCCGCGGTGATCGTGGTCGCGAGCCTCGCGGCGCTCTCCGTCCCCAGCGTCCGCCGGCTCACCGTCGGCGTGCCCACGGCCGATGCCCCGCCCGCCCAGGCTGCCGGCACCGATGCTGCTGTGCCTGCCGACCCCGCGCCAAGCCAGCCTTAACTGTTCCCGTTGCGGACATTTGCACCCGGTACGCCGGGTGCAAATGTCCGATTCGGCAACAGTTGCCACCGAGGTCGGCGGGCGGGCGGCAGCAGCGGGGAGGTCGACGGTCAGTCGCCGATGCCCAGGATGCTGACGCCGGCGTCGCGCAGGCCGGCCAGAGTCGGATCGTCGGCCGCGGTGTCGGTGACGAGGCCCGCGATCTCGTCGAACGGCAGCACCCGGTAGGGCGAGGCCACCCCGATCTTCTCGGCACTCGCCAGCACGTAGGTGTCGGCCGCCCGGCCCGCCAGCGCCCGCTTCATCGCGGCCTCCTCCACATCGCCGGTGGTCAGGCCGGCGGTGGGATGCACCCCGGTGACGCCGAGTAGGAACAGGTCGGCGGTGATCGCCTGGGCGGCCTCGACCGCGGCGGCGCCACAGGTCACCGCGGAGTGCTTGAACAGCCGGCCGCCGAGCAGGAAGACCTCGACGCCGTCGTGCGGCACCAGCGCGGCGGCGATGGTGGGGCTATGGGTGATGATCGTGCAGGTCAGGGTCGAAGGCAGCGCCTGCACCACCGCGAGGGTGGTCGTGCCGCCGTCGAGGATCACGGTGCTGCCCGGCATGATCAGCCGGGCCGCACGCGCGGCGACGCGGTCCTTGCTGTCGGGTTCCACGAGCCTGCGCTCGGCATACTGCGCCAGTGCGGGCGACACCGGCAGGGCACCGCCGTAGACCCGCTGGCATAAGCCCGCGGCGGCGAGTTCGCGCAGGTCGCGGCGCACGCTGTCGTCGGAGAGGCCCAATTCCGCGGCGATCTCCTTGGCCACGACCTTGCCGTCCCTGGCGAGGCGGTCGAGCAGGAGGGCCTGGCGTTCCGCAGCGAGCATTTCACGTTCCTTCCGAGTTATGCATGTTTCTGCACGTTGTATTACTGTAGCGGACATGACCAGCTCCCTGATGATCCTGATCGCCGGCCCCTACCGTTCGGGCACCGGCGACGACCCCGTGCTCCTTCGCCAGAACCTCGCCCGCCTCGAGGAGGCGGCCTGGCCGATCTTCCAGGCCGGCCACCTGCCGATGATCGGCGAGTGGGTGGCGCTGCCGGTTCTCGCCAGCGCCGGGGTGACGGATGTGGCCCACCCGCTGGCCGCCGACGTGATGTATCCAACGGCCGAGCGCCTGCTCGAGAGGTGCGACGGCGTGCTGAGGCTGCCCGGCGACTCCCGCGGCGCCGACCAGGACGTCGCCATCGCCCGGCGCCGGGGCATCCCGGTGTACACCAGCATCACTGAGATCCCGGGCCTCGTCGAAGCATCGGCGCACCGGTGACCCCGGTCGCACTCGGGCGGCTCGGCGTCGACCTGCCGGACGGTCGGGGGCGTACCGGCCTGGACCAGGCCGGCACCGGCCTGCATGGCAACCCGGCCGTCACGGTCGAGCGGGTGGAGGTGACCTCCGACGGATGGCATGTGCTGCGGCGCACCACCTTCGGTTACCGGCGGCGCAATGGCCAGGTCGTCACCGAGCAGCGGGAAACGTACGACCGCGGCAACGGCGCCACCATCCTGCTCTATGACCCGGACCGGCGCACCGTGCTGCTCACCCGGCAGTTCCGCTACGCCGCCTACGTCAACGGCCACGCCGACGGAATGCTCATCGAAACCGCGGCCGGGCTGCTCGACGACGACGCCCCCGAGGTGGCGATCCGCCGGGAGGCCGGCGAGGAGTTCGGCGTGAGGGTCGGCGCGGTGCGGCACGTCTTCGACCTGTACATGAGCCCGGGCTCGGTCACCGAGCTGGTGCACTTCTATCTGGCCGGGTACGGGCCGGCCGACCGGGTCGACTCCGGGGGCGGTCTCGCCGAGGAGGGCGAAGACATCGAGGTGCTCGAGGTGCCCATTGACGACGCCCTGGCCATGGTGGCCGACGGCCGCATCGTCGACGGCAAGACAGTCATCCTGCTGCAGTGGGCGGCACTGGCCGGCATCTTCCAGGCCTGCGCGAACCCGGCGTCCCGTACGGTGGCGAGGTCCGACTAGTCGGCCGGATGCTGACCGCGCGTGGCCACCTCGGCCTCGGCGAGCTGGGTGAGCTTCTCGAGGCTCAGGGGCCACTGTTCGCCGAACATACCGGCCCACTCATCGTCCACGTCCACATCCACCGTCAGGGTGGTGACCCCGTCGGCCTCGGTGAAGGTGTAGTTCTCGTGGGTGCCGATCAACCGTTTGGCGGCGTCACTGGTGGTGTCCTCGATGCCGTTCACGATCTGCCCGCGGTACTCGATGGAGAGGAACTCGTGCGGGCGGTGCTCGACGATCACCCCGACCATGCCGCCCTCGTCCCCGTCCTCGTCGCTGCCGAAAAACCGGATCTCGCTGCCGGGCAACCAGCTGCCGAGGAAATATGACCCCGGGTTGAACACGCTGGTCCACTGCCGGTAGGTGGCGTCGTCGAGCATCGTCTCCCAGACGATTTCGGCCGGGGCATTGATCTGGGTTGAGAAATGCATGGTTTCCATGGCGGGAGTGTAGCTCCGGTCACGCGTCCGCGCAGCCGGTTCGGCTGCCCGCTGCGCCCAGGCTGCCTCTGCCAGACCCTTGAGCTTGGCCAGCCCCTTTGGCCACAGCTCACCGAACAGTTCGGCGTAGGTGTCCGCGGTGTCCACGTCGATCGTCACCGTCGTCACCCCGTCGACCTCGCTGAAAGAGTAGGCCTCGCGCGCGCCGATCAGTTGCCTGGCCTCCCGGCTGGTGGTGTCATCGACGTCGTTCACGATCTGGCCCTGGTACTCGATCAGCACGAACTCGTACGGACGATGTTCGGTGATCACCCCGTACATGCCGTTCAGGCCGTTCAGTTCACCGCCGGGATTGCTGCCGAGAAACCGGATCTCGCTGCCGGGCAACCAGTCACCCTCGAAGTAGGAGTCCGGGTTGAACACGCTCGTCCACTGCCGGTAGGTGGAATCGTCGAACATCGTCTGCCAGACGATGGCGGCCGGTGCATTCACCACAATTGAGAAATGCTGCGTTTCCATGCGGTGAGTGTAGCTCCGGCCGCATCGCGCTCCTAGGGCTCGGCACCGGGCCCGAATACCGGGAGTACGAGATTGTTCGAAAGTACTTTCCCATTCCAACCTGTGGATAACCCTGTGGACAGGGTGTGGAAAACCCCGGAATCACCGCGCTGAGGCTGTGGATTGGGCTGTGGAAAAGCTGGGGAGAGAGCTGTGCACTTCTCCGAAACGGTCCGGCGCGGCGAAGTCCGCCACACGCCTCCCGCGTGCTAGCACTCTCGAAAGCGGATTCGTCTGCGCGCGGTTCGGGGGCCGCCCGGAATTTCGTGGTCACGGCCGGAGGCGTGGAAGGTCTAGCCTGATCCTCAGCGGCACTGTGGCCGCGGGGGGCACGCACCGGCGCGGAGGCCCCGGAAAGCGGCCAGTGAGTTCGACGGATATGACACGATCGGCGGAATTCGATGCCTTCGGCCCCTGGGTGGACCGGGTGCACGACGCCACAGAGGTCCCCGGCCTGTACCGGGACTACCCGGTGGATTTTGTCACCAGCCGGCTTGTGCTCAAGGTGCCCCGCAACATCAGCCGGCGCGATGCGCTGCCCACGATGGACCTGTACGACCACCTGATCATCGCGGCCCCGGAGACGCTCGTCGTGCTGAGCCGTGCGAACGCCGACACCAGCGGGAGCCCCCGCGGCTACACCGAGAGGACCCTCGGCTACGGCGACGTCGCTGCGGTCACCGAAACCATCGACATGGTGGACGGCCGCCTCGACATCCTGGCCCGCACGGGCGAGACCCTCACCGTGCCGTACAACGGGTCGTCGCAACAGGTGATCACCCGCCTCATCGACGTGCTGAGCGAACTCACGCTGGCGGCGCTGCGGCCCACGCCCGCCGTGACGATCCCCGAAGCGGATGCCCCGCCCGCCGACCTCGATCTGCTCGACCTGGGCAAGGAAGATGTGGGCCTGGTCACCTCATACTTCGACGTGATGCGCCACGAGCTCGGGGCGATCCTGCTCGCCGCCCACGGCCGGATGGTCTTACCGCCCCGCGGCGGCCTGGTCAATCGGGCCGTGCACGCTTTCTACCCGATGACCCTGCACGGAGCGGTGCTGTGCCGCACCGACCGTGAGCTGCACATCGTCGGCCGCAAGGGCTGGCTGGTGCGCGGAAGCACCCCCGATCTGTCGCGCTCGCACACGAGCATCCCGTTGGCCGCGATCGATGAGATCGTGCTGGCGCCGCACCCGACCTACCTGGGCGCATCCGTCGTCACCGTCCGTCTGGGCGCGGCGCGGATCGACCTGGTGCTGCCCGAAGGATCGGCCGCCGTGCAGGCGCTCGTCGGGTAGCAGCTGCCCGGCCGAGGTCATTCCCAAGACCCCGCCGCGCGGTTATCGTCGGTGGCATGAAGCTCATCACCTACGCCGGTGGCACCATCCTCACCGGCGACGACGTCGCGGAAGCCTTACTCGACTACGTCACCGCGCACTCCCAGGGTGAGGAGAGCATTGCGGTGGAGATCCAGGTGCTCGAACCCGACGGCAGCACCCGCACGCACACTCTCGTGCTCGGCCCGGCCACCGAACTGAATGTGGCCGATGTCGCGGAGGACTCGCTCGCGGGTGAGATCGCGCTCTTTCCCCTGCCGGTCTTCCCGCCCAGCCACATCCTCGCGGTGAAGGAGCCATCGGCCGAGACCGAGGCAGAGGCCGAGGAGCACGCCGCGGACTTCAACAGGGCAGTCGAGGAAATCGACCAGGGCAGCGACGGGTTGTTCGACCGGTGACGACCGGCGGGTGCCGAGTGTCATAGCCAGCGAAGCCACCTCGGCCTACACTCCGTCGTGAGACAGCAGTCCGCGCCGGTCCTCGCATCGTGCGGGCCCTCCGGTCACAACGAGGAATGTGCAAAACGAGGAATGTGATGGGCAAGTTCATCTACGGGACGCCGGCGATCTCGGTAGAGATCGACGACCGCACACTCGCGCACCTCAAGGTCGTGATCGTGGCCAAACTGCGCCGGGGCGAGAGTTTCGCATTCTCCTGGGAACGGTCCAAGGACTCGGGCAGTGGCCACAGCTCCATCTGGCTGAACCCCGCGGTACCCCTCGATTTCGAGTTCTCCGGCAAGCGGGAGCCCACGCTCAACCGCACCTGGATCGATGAACTCGTGCAGGTGGCGAACACCCCGGCCGGCCTGCGCATCCTCCCCGAACCGCCAGAGCGGACCCCGCGAGCCGAGTGACCCACGCGCCTCAGGTGAGGTCGTCGAAGTCGCCGCGCACCCAGCCCCAGTGCCGGTCGGCCGATCGGCGCACCACGGCGCGGGCATCCGCCGCGATCACGGTGTCGAAGTTGCCGTACAGCCGGTCGAAGGTCAACCGCTCGAGGGTGCGGGCGATCCGCTCCACCACCGGACCCGACAGCGGCAACCGGTTGGGGTAGCTGCGCATGAAGCTCACAGAGGTGCGGTCGGGGTTGGCGAACACTGTGTCGCCGCTGAGCAGCACGCCGCGCCCCGCCGCGCCGGCCGCCCAGTGCAGTACCCCGCTGCCGGGGAAGTGGCCGCCCACCTGCATCAGCGTGACGCCGGGCAACAGGCGCACCTCGCCCGACCATGCCCGGATCACCGGGTCGGGTCGGGCCACCCAGGCCAGGTCGGCCTCGGCCACCAGCACGGGCACACCGCCGAGCGCCCTACTCCACTCCACCTGCAGGCCGAACATGTGCGGATGGCTGGCCACGATCGCGCGCACCGGCCCGCGTTCGAGCACCCGGCCGGCGATGTCGTCGTCCACGAAGCCGATCGGGTCCCAGAGCACGCTGCCCGTGGGGGTGCAGAGCAACTTGGTCTGCTGGCCGATGCCCACGGTCGGGGTGCTCTCGATGCCGAACAGGTCGGGTTCGAGCTCGAGGAGCTCGGCCCGGTAGCCCGCCTCGTACAGGTCGGCCAGCGTGGTCCACCGCTGGCCGTCGGCCGGCACCCACTGCCGTTCATCGGCGCAGATGGCGCATACGCCGGTGTTCTCGGCGTGCTCGACGCCACAGGTGGCACAGATCCAGAAGCTCACGGGGTACCTTCCGCAGGTGTCACAGACGGATGTTGCCGTCAGTATGCCGCCGCGGCACCGGGTTGCCCACCCGCGGACGAGCAGCCCCGCCCCACCATGTTGCCGTCCGTCTGGCCGCTCAGCGCGGGGTGAACGCCGCGTGGAAGAGACCCCATGCCCGCCGGGCCACATCCGGGCGGTCGGCGGCGTCGCTGCGGGCCAGCACCCCGGCCAGCATCGACACCGCGAGGATCACATCGGCGGTACCGACGTGTTCGCCGATCCGGCCGGCCGCCTGCTCGCGCACGAGGAGACGCGCCACGACGATGTCGAGCCGGTCGGCCAGGTGCACCGCGCGGGGATCGTGGGCATCCGCCATCACCAGGTCGATGAGCGCCGTCGAGGCCAGCGCCTGTTCGATCACCCGGTCCAGCAGGTCGTCGAGGGTGCTCTCCGGCCGGTCCACGAAGGTCTCGAGCGCCGCGAGGTTCTCGTCGAAGATGGCGATCGCCAGGGCGGTGCGATCGGGGAAATGCCTGTAGAGACTGCCCTGGCCCACGCCGGCCCGGCGGGCCACCGCGCTCAGCGGCGCGGAGAAGCCGTCGGCGGCAAAGACCTCCCGCGCGGCGGCGAGGAGCGCCCGGCGGTTTTCGGGTCCGGCACTCGGCCCCCGATTCGCTTTGGAATTTGTGCCCACCGAGGTAGGTTACATCCGGACAGTGTTGTCCGGATCGAGGAGGAGTCATGACCGCCCACTGGGATCGCGAAGTTGACGTACTTGTAGCAGGATCGGGCGCCGCGGGATTGACCGCCGCCATCACCGCCGCCGACGCTGGACTCACCGCCCTCATCGTCGAGAGCACCGGCCGCTGGGGCGGCACCACCATGCTCAGCGGTGGCGGCCTGTGGATGCCGAACAACCCGTTGATGAAGAAGCTCGGCATCCAGGACTCCCGCGCCGACGCCCTCGCCTACATGGCAGCGGCAATCGGTGACGCCGGCCCGGCCAGTTCCATCGAGCGTCGAGAGGCCTTCGTGGATGCCGTGCCGCGGGTGTTCGGCCTGCTCGCCGGCCTCGGTGTGCGCTGGTGCGCGGCGAAGGACTACCCCGACTACTACCCGGACCGGCCCGGCGGCAGGGTCGGCCGTGGCATCGAGGTGCAACCCTTCGATGCCAAGCGCCTGGGCGACTGGGTGAAGTCCTCCCGCGCCGATGAGGGCATCCCGGCACCGTTGAAGACCGACGACGTCTGGCTGCTGTCCAGGGCCTGGTCCACGCCGAGCGGCTTCGTGCGCGGCGCCCGCTTCGTCTTCCGCACTCTCGGCGGCATCGTCACCGGCAAGCGCCTGCACGGGCTCGGCGGCGCCCTGGTGATGTCGCTGATGGAGATCGTGCGCAGGCAGGGCACCGAGGTGCTCCTGGACTCCCCGGTCACCGAGCTGGTGCTCGAGGACGGCCGCGTGGTCGGCGCGATCGTCACCACCTGGGCCGGACCGGTGCGCATCCGGGCCCGGGCCGGCGTGGTTCTCGGCGCCGGCGGCTTCGCCCAGAACCAGGAGTGGCGCCAGAAGTACCACGGCATGCCCGGCAACAGCTCGGCGGCCGCCGGCGACCAGGGCACCGCCATCGACGTGGGCGTCAAGGCCGGCGGTGCGCTGGCGATGATGGACGACGCCTGGTGGGGCTCCGCCGTGCCGATGGTCGACGGCACGGCCCAGTTCATGCTCTCCGAGCGGTCGATGCCCTTCGGGATCATCGTCGACCAGGCCGGCTCCCGGTACACCAATGAGTCCGAGAGCTACATCGACTTCGGCCACGACATGATCGAGCACCACCGGCACACGCCGACGATCCCGTCATGGTTGATCGTGGACGTGCGGCACCGCCGCCGGTACCTGTTCTCGCCGCTGCTGATGGGCGGCAAGGCCCTGCGGGCCAACGGCATCGTCGTCACCGCCGACACCCTCGAGGAGCTCGCCGACCGGCTGAACATCGACCCGGGAGCGCTGCGGGCCACCGTCGAGAGGTTCAACGGCTTCGCCCGAAGCGGGGTGGACCTGGACTTCGGCCGCGGCCGAACCGTCTACGACAACTACTACGGCGACCCGAGCGTCAAACCCAACCCCAACCTCGGCCCGCTCGAAAAAGGCCCGTTCACGGCGGTCAAGGTCGTGCCGGGTGACCTCGGCACCAAGGGCGGCCTGCTCACCGACGAGAACGGCCAGGTGCTCACCGAGGCCGGCACCCCGATCCCGGGACTCTACGCCGCCGGCAACACCACGGCCTCCGTGATGGGCCACACCTACCCGGGTCCCGGCTCCACAATCGCCCCCGCCATGGTGTTCGGCTACCTCGCCGCCCTGCACGCGGCCGCAACTTCCGTCTCCGTCAACCCCGCGGAGACGGTCATCCCGAAAGAAAAGGAACCACTCGCATGACCCAGAGCATCCTCACCGCCGATTCCTCCGTAGGCTCCTGGCTCGACGACCCGATCGGCGGACCCATCCTGCGCGACCTGCTCGCCCAGGGCGGCCAGAGCGCCGACGCGCTGCGCCCGGTGCGCAAGCTCGCGATCAAGCGTCTGGTCAAGCTCAGCAAGGGTCAGTTCCCGCCCGAGCTGATCGACGACCTGGTGCGCCGGGTCGCGGCCGGTGACGTGCCGGCCTCCGCCGCGGCAACGGATGCGCCGCCCGCCGCCCCGGCAACCGCCGGCCCCGCCGCCGTCGAACGCCCCGAGTGGGTCGAACGCATCGACGCGGGCCGGTTCACCGGCAAGACCGTCATCGTCACCGGAGCCGGTTCCGGCATCGGCCGGGCCACCGCCGCCAGGGTCGCCCGGGAGGGCGGCCGGGTGATCGCCGTCGACATCTCCGGGGAACGCCTCGACGATTTCGTGGCCGAGCTCGCCGGCGCCGACATCGTTCCGGTGGTGGCGAACATCACCGACGACACCGCCATCGCCGCGATCGTCGAAGCCGCCGGCGGCCAGATCGACGCCCTCGCCAACGTCGCCGGCATCATGGACGACATGACCCCGGTGCACGAGGTGACCGACGCCGTCTGGCAGCGGGTGTTCGCGATCAACGTGGACGGCAGCATGAAGCTCATGCGCGCCGTGGTGCCCGGAATGCTCGAGCGCCAGTACGGCTCCATCGTCAACGTGGCCTCAGAGGCGGCACTCCGCGGCTCTGCGGCCGGCGTGGCCTACACGGCGTCCAAGCACGCCGTCGTGGGGCTGACCAAGAGCAGCGCGTACATGTACGGACCCAGCGGCATCCGGGTGAACGCGGTGGCCCCCGGCCCCGTCATCACCAACATCGAGGCGAAGTTCGCGTCTGAGCTCGGTGCCCAGCGGGTGCGCGCCGGCATGGCGGTGCTGACCGACGCCGTCGAGGCGGATGCGCTCGCCGCGTCGATCACCTTCCTGCTCAGCGACGACGGCGTGAACGTGAACGGCCAGGTGCTGGCCAGCGACGGCGGCTGGTCGGTGGCCTAGCCGCCAGGTCTCGACAAACTCCACCGGACTGGTCGTGACCCCGGATACGTCGCCTGTGGGCGGTCAGGCGGACGCGACCAGCCCGGCGGACACGTCCCACAGCCGGCGGGCGGTGTCGGGGTCGAGCGCGTGGGGGAGCACCCCGTGGATGCCGTCGACGATGGCGGGCACCACGGCCGCCGGGTGGCAGTCCTCGTAGTAGCCCGGCGTTCCCGCCCCGAGCGTCGCCCGGGTGGCTACGAACACCGAGGTCGCGGCTCCCTGCGCAGGGCTCTTGCCCGGATACCGGCTCGTCATCCCCGCCAGCACCTCGGGGTCCCAGTGCCGCTGCAGGTTCGTCCAGATGCCGCCCGGCATCAGGGCGGCTGCGGCGATGCCGTCGTCCGCCCACCTCCGGGTGGCCTCGAGGGCGAACAGCACGTTCGCGGTCTTCGACTGCCCGTACGCCAGCGATGAGTCGTAGGCATCCCGCTCAAAGAACAGGTCGTCGAACCGGATGCCGCTCGAGCCGTGCCCGCTGGAGCTCACCGCCACGATCCGGGCCCCGTCGGCGGCGGCCAGCGCCGGGTGCAGCGCCGTCGCGAGAGCGAAGTGGCCCAGGTGGTTCACCGCGAACTGCATCTCCCACCCGGAGAGCGTCCGCAATTCCGGGGTGTGCATGATGCCGGCGTTGTTGACCAGGATGTGCAACGGGCCCGACCACCCCGCCGCCAACGCCCGCACCGTGCCCAGGTCGGCCAGGTCGAGGTGGGCCACCCGCACGGCACTGTTGCCGGTGCTCGAGCGGATCTCCTCCGCGGTGCGGGCGCCGGCCGCCAGATCCCGCACCGCGAGGGTGACGCTCGCGCCCGCGGCGGCCAACGCCCGCGCGGTCTCCACCCCGATGCCGGAACTGGCCCCGGTCACCAGGGCGGAGCTTCCGCCCAGGTCGAGGCCGCGCACCACGTCGAGTGCGGTCGATTCGGCCCCGAAGGGCGATCGGGAATCGGGGGACAGGGGCTGGGGCCGGGGCTGGGGCTGGAGTTCACTATTGGACTTCACGGTCCATTCGTACCACACCCTGGACCGTGCGGTCCAGTACGCTACGATCGACGCATGGAGGAGACGAAGATCACCGCGCGGGGCCGGGCCACCCGCCAGCGGATCATCGAGGCCACCGGAGAGCAGATCCTCGCCGCGGGCATCGGCGGCACCACCCTGGACACCGTTCGCGCCGCCACCCTCACCAGCAAGAGCCAGCTCTTCCACTACTTTCCCGGCGGCAAGACCGAACTGGTGCGCGAGGTCGCGACCTGGGAAGGCCAGCAGTTGCTCGCGGCGCAGGAGCCCTACATCCACGACCTGAGCACCTGGGAGTCTTGGAACGCGTGGCGCGCCGCGCTGGTGGATTACTACCTCGGCCTCGGCCGGTGGGCGTGCCCGATCGGGTCGCTGGCGACGCAGGCCGCGATGACCGACCCCGACCTCGAAGCCTTCTTCAGCGCCAGCATGGCCCAGTGGCGGGACACCCTGGCAGCGGGCGTGACGAAAATGCAGGCCGGCGGGCTGATCGACCAGGCGGTCGACCCCCAGCGCATCGCCGTGGTGATCCTCGCCGCGATCCAGGGTGGTCTCGTGCTCAGCCAGCCGATGCGCTCGGCCTGGCCGCTGGAAGCGGCCCTCGACTCCGCGCTCGAGCCGTTGCATCAGGCGGCAACCTAGTCCGGCCTCCCGGTGCCGCGTCGACGCCGAGTGGTCGCACAGTGCCGCATGGTGAGCGTCCAAGGGGCGCTTCGCCCGAAGTCGCCGAGCGGAATCTTCGCCAGTTGCCGAAAACACCTCGTCGGGCGTCCCGAACGGGGAATGTGAAGCAACTCGGGGTGGCGCGCGAACCGGCAGCGTTACCTCGCTGAGCCGGCACCGACGGTGCTCGAGCGGCGGAGCCGGTACCGGCCCGAGAGCACGCCGATCAGCCACTCGATCGGGCCCTTGCCCACAAACCGCCACCAAAGGATCCCCACGATCGGCACGCCGATCACGAGCACAAGCCAGGCGACCGGGTCGGTGCTGCCGTAGCTGATCCCGTTGCCGGCCATCCACCCCACCACGGCCACCTGGAACACATACAGCGACAGCGAGATCGAGCCGATCGCCTCGAACGGCAGGAACACCGCACGCACCACGGCCGCGGTTCGCCGCCCCCGCAGCGACGCGAGCAGCATGATCACGCCCAGCACCCCGAGCACCAGCCCGGCATCGTGCAGGGTGTCGAGGTAGCTGCCCGACGGGCTGAACTCAGCCCCGGTCGCGCCGCGCCAGAGCGGCCCGAGCCACCAGGCGGGCACGGCGATCGCCATCAGAATCCAGCCCGCCCGGCGGCCACCGAAACGGATGCGGAACAGCAGGGCCCCGAACAGGAACCAGGGCAGCAGATTGGTCACCCGATAGTGCGGGCTGAGGAAGAGCCACTCGAGGAGGAAGCTCGCCGGGGTGCGCTCACCCAGGGTGATCAGCGGACCGGTGGCGGCCAGCATCAGCTCATTGAGGGGGGCACCGAGCACCAGCACCGCCGCCAACACCGCGACCAGCGCCCGGGTGCCCAGCAGCACCAGTGGGGTGCCGATGGCGAGCACGATGCCCAGGAAGGAGAGCACTATCGCGATCCAGCTGCCCCAGGTGGACAACAGCAACCCGAGCAGCACCAGGACGGCGCCCCGGATGACGTTCTGCAGGATCACCGTTCGTTGGGCGGACGCGGTGCCGGCCTTGGCGAGCACGATCGCCGCGGCGGCGCCCATGGTGGTGGCGAACAGTGGGGAGGCCACATCGTTCAACTGGCCCTGCAGGAAGGCCGTTGCGGCGGGCTGGTCGAACATCAGCGGGCCGGCGTGCGCGATGAGCATGGCCAGGATGGCGACGCCGCGTGCCACATCGGGCACCAGGAACCGGTCCCGCTGCAGACGGGGCGCGACCGGGGTGACTACGGCGGAACCGGCCATCCGTTCACCTCTCGAGTGTGGTCGTTCGGGAGAACACGCCAACGCGGTCCCGATTGCATGTGCGTTCACCGTACTGCAGGTTGTGGCCCGTGGCCCGAGGTCGCTGGCAGGACCCGAGAGCACCTGCTCCGACAGAGCCTGCACCGATGCCGCACGCGGGCTGTGGCTGGAGACACCAGGGCCACCTCGACGGCGTAGTGATCGCTCCGCCGCGGCTGTTCGCGGCACGGTTTATGCCCGGCGGCAGGGTTTATGCCCGGCGGCACCCGCTAGAGCGCGTGCCGCGGGGACGAGCGCGTGCCGCGGGGACGAGCGCGTGCCGCGGGGACGAGCGCGTGCCGCGGGGACGAGCGCGTGCCGGGCCGGGCCGCCCGAGCGGGCGAGGTCAGCCCAGCGCGACGAGCACCGTGAGGCCGGCCAGCACCGCGCAGAGGGGCGCCATGGTCCACCGCTCCGGCCGCGACCGTGAGGCGGCATTGAGCACGATGCCGAGCAGGAAGTAGCCGGCCAGGACCCAGGTCGCAACGATGACGAACCCGGGCCACGGGATGATGTCGGCCAGTCCGGCGCGCTGCACAACGAGCACCCCGAAGATCAGGTAGAGACCGATCGACGTGGCACTGCCCAGGCGCTTCCGGATGGGCAGCACCCGGTCCTGCCCGCCCCAGGCGAACTGCCCCAGTGGTGCCCCGGCGATGAGTGCGGCCTGGAAGACAATCAGACTGGCCATGAGCACACAGAACAGCACGGCCGCGCCGGTCACCACCCCGGCGCTCACCGGGGCACCCCCGTCGGCCCGGCCCGTGGGCCTTCTCGCTCACTGAGCGCCAGAAGCAGCGTCAGACCGAACAGCACGGCCGTGAACGGGGCCCAGCCGAACCGTTCCCAGGGGCTGGATGAGGCCAGGTTCATGAGCACGCCCAGCGCGAGATACCCCACCAACACCCAGGTGCCCCAACGGCTCAACGCGGGTGGCACGCGCATCCCGAGCCCACCCCGAGCGAGCACGATGACCGCGGCGACAACCCAGATCACCGCGCTCACGGCGCTGACCATCCGCAGCTCGGCCGGCAGGGTGCCCGCATTCGCGCCACCGAGCGCGGCGGCGCCGAACGGTGCACCGAGCATCAGGCTGATCTGGAAGATCACGACAACGAGGAACCCGAGTGCGACGGCAATCGCGGTTCGCCGCCGTGGGAAAAGACGGCGCGAGACGGTCGAACCGGCGCTCATGAGTGCTTCCGGGCGGGGGTGGCGGCGGAGTTGGCAGCGGGCGGGGCCGCCGACGCCAGGCCGTCGAGAACACCCAGCGCCTCATCCGCCCAGGCGAGCGAGGCGCGCGCGGCATGCTCGCCGGCCAGCACGGTGAGGAGAATGTACGGCGCATCCGGTCCGGTGTCGGCCTCCAACTCCTCGCGGATGCGGCACATCCCGGCGAGTTCGGCCTCGGCGGTGGCCCGCGTGTCCGCCACCAGTTTCCGGCAGGCCTCCTGACCGAGTTGGCGCCCGAAGAACAGCCGCAGCAGCACACCGTTTCGCGGCTTCACCGGCTGAGGGGCCTCGGCGAGCAACTCGCGCAGGCGCTCAGTGCCCAGCGGGGTGAGGGCGAACGTGGACGAGCCGGCGCGGAGGGCCGCCTGGCGCTCGATGAGCCCGTCGCGCTCGAGTGCGGTGAGCGCGGGGTAGATCTGCCCGAAGCTCTCCGCCCAGAAATGCCCGAGGGCATCCCGGATCTGCTCACGCAGGGCGTACCCGGTCATCGGCGCGATGCTCAGGCCGCCGAGGACGGCCATCCGGGTCTGGTCTGTCGTAGCCATCAATGGACTCCTTATATCTTCTAGTTATATCTATCAGATAGTCGGGCCGAAAACCAGCTTCCGCCGCACATCGATACACTCGTCATAACGTTACGAGCCGTAACGTTATTAGGGAGATACGTGATGGCACCGGACGACCTGGCCGCCCGACCGCAACGAGGGTCGGCGCGGGAGCGCGGGCGCCCGCGGCATCCCGATGTCGACGCGGCCATCATCGCCGCGGCCCTCGATCTGCTCGGTGAGGTCGGCTACGCCGGCTTCACCATCGCCGGGGTAGCCAGGCGGGCCGGGGTGGGCAAGCCGACCGTGTACCGACGGTGGCCGCACAAGTCCCAGCTCGTCGTCGAGGCGATGGCCACGCAGATGCCGGGGGAGACCGGCGTGCGCGTCGGCAGCGTCGCCGAACAGCTGCTCGATTACGCCACCCGGCTGTCGGTGACGCTCACACACGCGCCGCTCGGTCGGGTGCTGCCCGGACTCGTCGCCGAGATGGCGACCGACCCTCAGCTCGCCACGAGCTATCGCACCCTGATCATCGAGCCCACCCGACGGCTGTGGCGGGATGCCGTCCAGCGCGGCATAGCCACCGCTGAACTACTGCCGGACACCGATGTCGAGTTCGTGCTCGACGCGCTGGCCGGTCCGCTGTACGTGCGGGCGCTCATCACCGGGGCACCCGCGAACCCCGATGCGCCACGGCTCGCCGTTCAGCTTGTACTCGCCCGCTACGGGATGGCGCCGGCCCACGGCGCGCCCCGGCACCCGTTCCGCACCGCGAACGCCGGGGCCACGCCGTGACGGCCAACCACGTGCCGGGCGAAGCCCGGCAGGTGAGCGAGGCGTGGCGCCAGCTGGCCGCCCGCCCCAACCCGACCGAGGCCTTCGCGCCTGAGCTCGTGGCGCAACTGCCCGAACCCGCACGGCGCTGGCTCACTCACGCCATCCCCACGGGAACGCCCCTCTCCAGCTCGGTGCAGCTGACCATGCGCGGCGAGATCAGGCTCGGCGTCTGGCGGAGGTTCTCCGCCCGTCAGATCCTCGCTCCCGGCATCGGCTACATCTGGGCGGCCACGGCCTGGGTGGCCGGGCTGCCCGTGCGCGGCTTCGACCGGTTCACCACCGGCACCGGGGAGATGCGCTGGCGGATGCTCGGGCTCTTTCCCGTGGTCACCGCCGTCGGCGCCGACGTGGCCCGCAGCGCCGCCGGGCGACTGGCCAGCGAGATCGTGCTCGCCCCCATCGGCTTCCGCACGGCGGTCTGGACGGCCGGCCGTTCGGCAGATCACGTCATCGGCACGTGGCAGGTCGACGGCGAAGCGGAATCCGCCGAACTGTGCATCGGGCCGCGCGGTGAGGTGCAGTCCGTGTCCCTGTGGCGCTGGGGGAACCCCGGCGGGGCGCCTTTCGGACGATATCCCTTCGGCTGCACCGTGCACAGCGAGCAGGAGTACGCGGGTCTGACGCTGCCGGCCACGTTCACCGCCGGGTGGTGGTGGGGCACCGGTCGGCAAGGTGAGGGTGAGTTCTTCCGCGCCCGCATCACCGCGGTGGTGCTGGGCTGACGCCGAAGACGGTGAACCTCGGCCTGAACTCGGCCAATGATCCGCATTCCCTTGCATTCCCGGCGAATTCCAGTAGCGTATGACGTCAGACGTTCTACATCCCACTGACGAGAGGCGAAAATCATGCTTGCAAACCTCACCGGATGGCACATGGTCATCATCCTGGCGATTGTTCTGCTGTTGTTCGGCGCCCCCAAGCTCCCGGGCCTGGCCCGCAGCGTCGGCCAGTCGATGCGCATCTTCAAGAGCGAAGTCAAGACCCTGAAAGACGACGACGGCACGGATGCGCCCGACCCGGCCGCCGAGCTGACCCACCCCGGCACCCCGGTTGCCGAGCCCATCCCGCTCCCGACGCGCGCCTCCACCCGGATCTGACCCATCGTGACCACCGTCACGAAGGTGAAGTCCGCCCGGGACGGGAAGATGACGCTGGGCGGACACCTGATCGAGCTGCGCAAGCGCATCACCCGGGCGGCTATCGGAATCCTGTTGGGCGCCATCGTGGGCTGGATGCTCTCCGAGCCTGTGCTCGACGCGCTTCGTGTTCCGATCGGCAACATCGCCCAGGCCCAGGGCCGCGCCTCCGAGCTGAACTTCACCACCATCTCCGAGGCGTTCGACCTGCGGATGCAGATTGCGGTCACCGTCGGCGTGGTGATCTCCTCACCGATCTGGCTGTACCAGATCTGGGCATTCTTCATGCCGGGCCTGGCGCGCCGGGAGAAGCAGTTCGCGATCGCCTTCGTCGCCTCCGCGGTGCCGCTGTTCCTGGCCGGCTGCTCGGCGGGCTGGTTCGTGCTGCCCAACATGGTGGCGCTGCTGACCTCGTTCGCTCCGGAGGACTCGGCGGCGATCATCAGCGCCAAGGGCTACTACGACTTCGTGCTCAAGCTCGTGGTCGCGATCGGCATCGCCTTCGTGCTGCCGGTGTTCCTGGTGCTGCTCAACTTCGCCGGTGTGCTGAGCGCCACGTCGATCCTCGGCTCGTGGCGGATCGCCATCGTCGTCGTGATCATCTTCACCGCCGTCGCCACCCCCGCCGCCGACGTGATGTCGATGTTCATGCTCGCCGTGCCGATGATCCTGCTGTACTTCGTGGCCGGTTTCATCGCCTGGATCCACGACCGGCGGGCCCGAAAGGCCGCCGACCGGATCGACCAAGAACTGGCCGGCCTTCGATGACCGGCCGGTCGACAGCAGCGAAGGAGTTCCCGCCATGTTCGGATTGACGTTCGACAAGCTCATCATCATCGCGATCATCGCCGCGTTCCTGCTCGGCCCCGAACGCATCCCGCACTACGCCGCGATGCTCGGCCGGTTCGTGCGCAAGGCCAAGGAGATGGCCGACGGCGCCAAGGACCGTCTCAAGGACGAGATGGGCCCGGAATTCGACGACATCGACTGGAAGAAGCTCAACCCCCGCCAGTACGACCCGCGCCGGATCATCCGCGACGCCCTGCTGGACGAGTCCCCGCACGACCCCGCCACACCCGCCACACCCTTTATGAAAGGCTCCACCCCGTGAAGATCGCCCGCACCAGCACCCCCGGCCTCGTCGTAGGCATCGGCCACAACGCCGATCCGCAGGCGACCCTGCCCGTGCAGGCCTGGCTCAAGTCGGTGCGCACCGTAGCCAACGACGGTGACCAGATCGTGCTGGCGGCGGATGCGGGCACCGTTGTGGCCGAGGGCGAGCTCGCGGTCGTCATCGGCCGCACGGCCAGCCGGCTGACGGTGGAGAACGCCCTCGAGCACGTGCTGGGTTACACGATCGTGAACGACGTGACCAGTGCCGAGCGCAACGCCGTGGACAACAAGAACTTCGAGAGCAAGGCCGGTACCAACTACACCCCGCTCGGCGCCTGGATCGAGACCGAGATCGCCGACCCCGAGAACCTCGAGATCATCGTGGAGGTCAACGGCCAGGTCGTGGCCAGCTCCGGCACCTTCAACCTGCCCTCCCGGGTGGTCGACACCCTCGTCTACGTCACCCGGTGGATGACCCTCGAGCCCGGCGACGTGGTGATGACAGGGTCGCCGAACACCGCGGCCGAGCTCAGCGCGGGCGACGAGGTGGCGATCACCATCCCCGAAATCGGCACCCTGCGCAACACGGTCCGCTGAGAGCGCCCGCATGCTGTTGGACCTGCCCGAAGCCGAGCTGCACGACTACCGAAGCGCGCAGGTGAACCCAGACGATTTCGACGAGTTCTGGGCCGAGACCCTGCACT
Source organism: Cryobacterium sp. TMN-39-2 (assembly GCF_004402745.1). Classification (NCBI taxonomy): domain Bacteria; kingdom Bacillati; phylum Actinomycetota; class Actinomycetes; order Micrococcales; family Microbacteriaceae; genus Cryobacterium; species Cryobacterium sp. TMN-39-2. The sequence goes on along the minus strand of NZ_SOFX01000047.1, from coordinate 67,231 downwards.
CCTCCCGCCGGCATCCGTTGGCCCTCGAGGTGCAGAAGATCGACGCCGGCCTGGCCACCCTCGACGTCTACGACCTCACCTTCTCGGGCTTCGAGGGAGAACGGATCAAGGCCTGGCTGCGGGTACCCGCAGGCACGACGGATGCCCTGCCCACGATCGTTCAGTTCCACGGCTACGGCCGCGGCCGCGGCGATGCCATCGAGAACCTGCTCTGGGCCTCCGCCGGCTACGCGCACCTGGAGCTGGACACCCGAGGACAGGCCTGGAGCGGCTCGCGGGGGAGCACCCCGGACAGGGCGGGCTCTGGGCCCCAGGTTCCCGGGTTCCTCACCCGGGGCATCGACTCGCGGGAGACCTATTACTACCGACGCCTGATCGTGGACGCCGTGCGCCTGGTCGACACCGTGACCGAGCTGCCGACCACGGATCCGGACCGGGTGATGGTCACCGGCATCAGCCAGGGCGGCGGGCTGGCCCTGGCCGTCGCCGGCCTCGTTCCCGGCCTGCGGGCCGTGGCCGCGCGGGTGCCGTTCCTGTGCGACTTCCCGCGGGCGATCATGATCACCGACTCCGACCCGTACAAGGAGATCGCCAACTATCTGTCCTGGTATCGGGGTAAGGCCGACGCCGTGCTGCACACCCTGTCGTACTTCGACGGGGTCAACTTCATCACCCGCGCCACCGCGCCGGTCTGGCTGTCCGCGGCGCTGATGGATCCGATCTGCCCGCCGTCGACGGTGTTCGGTGCCTACAACGCCTACGAGGGCCCCAAGGAGATCACGGTGTGGCCGTTCAACGGCCACGAGGGCGGCGGGGTCGACGACGAGCAGCTGGTGCTCGATATCGCCCGCCGGAGCCTCTCCGGCGACTAGCGGGCAGCTAGCCGGCGACGGTCTGCAGCGCCGCCTTCTCGAGGGAGCGACGCAGCGGTTGGTAGTGCGCGATGACCGCTTCGCGATACGCGTCGAGGTCGCCGGCCTTGGCCGCATCCAGCATCGCGCCGTGCGCACGCGCCGTGTCGTCGATATCGGTGGCCGGGGCGATGCCGAGCTTCGGGTACAGCACGGTGTTGATCTCCCAGAACGCCGTGACCAGCTGGCCGACCAGGGTGTTGTCCAGGTAAGCCAAGAGCCGGGTGTGGAAGGCCAGGTCTTCCTCGGCGAAGGACTCGCCGGTCGCGCTCTTGGCGACCATGGTGGCCACCAGGCCCTCGAGGATCTCGTCGGTTCCGCCGTGCAGCGCATCGATGATCTGCTGCGCCATGACGGTGTCGAGCGCCTCGCGCACCTCGATCACCTCGCGGAGCGCCGCGAAGTCGTCCTGCGGGCGGAGCACGCCCCGGAACACGAGCCCCTCCACCAGGGGAGCCAGCGACAACTGGCCGACATAGGTGCCGTAGCCGTGTTTGACTTCCACGATGTCCAGCGCAGCAAGGGTCCGAATCGCCTCGCGAACACTCGACCGGCTAACTCCCAGTTCAGCGCAAATTTCGGTTTCGGTGGGCATCAGGTCGCCCGATTTGAGCCCTTTGGTCAAGATAAAGTCTTTGATCTGGTCGGTCACGGAACTGCGTTTCCGCGACGTTTCGGATGCGAAAACTCCTGATTTCGACTTGTCATGATTTGGCATCCGATGCTTGACCTTTCACTCGAGTGTGTATAACTTCAGTTTATCACGTAGGACGTCTGACGTCTGATTTAGCTTTCCGAACACAAAAAAACGAGAGGCAATCTGATGCTCCAAGAATCACTTCAGGGGAAGACTAGCCGTAGGGTCTTCCTCCAGGCCGCAGGCGCCATGGGTTTGGTGGCGACACTCGCCGCCTGCAGCGGCCCCGCGTCTACCAACAGCGTGGCACCGACCAGCTCCGAGGGCCCCGGCATTGACAAGAACGGAACCATCGAGGCGGGCATCTCCTACGCCCTCTCCACCGGTTTCGACCCGATGACCACCACCGGCGCCGTCACGGTCGCCGCCAACTGGCACGTGCTCGAGGGCCTGGTCGAACTCGACCCGGTCACCCGCGAGGTGTACGCGGCGCTCGCCGCCGACCTGCCCACAGTGAGCGGCAAGACCGTCACCGCAAAGCTGCGTGACGGCGCTGTCTTCCACGATGGCACTCCGGTAACAGCAGACGATGTCGTCTTCTCGTTCCAGCGTGTGCTCGACCCGGCGAACGCGTCGCTCTACCTCACCTTCCTGCCGTTCGTCGACTCGATCGCCAAGGTCGACGCCAGCACTGTGAAGATCACGCTCAAGCAGGAGACCGCCCTCGCCCTGGAGCGCCTCTCGGTGGTCAAGATCGTTCCCAAGGCACTGGTGGAGGCCGACAAGGTCGCCTTCGACTCCCTGCCGACCGGAACCGGTCCGTACAAGATGCTGTCGGCCGTCAAGGACGACAAGATCATGTTCGAGCGCTTCGACGCCTACACGGGCGCCCGCCCGGCCCTGGCCGCCGCGATGACCTGGAACCTGCTCTCGGATGCCGCAGCCCGCGTCACCGCCGTGCAGTCCGGTCGGGTGCAGGCCATCGAGGATGTGCCGTACATCGACGTCGCCTCGCTGAAGGACGCCACCGTGGAGTCGGTGCAGTCGTTCGGCCAGCTGTTCATGATGTTCAACACCTCGGTCGCCCCGTTCGACGACAAGCGCGTTCGCCAGGCGTTCCGCTATGCCATCGACTACGAGAAGCTCATCAACACGGGCATGCTCGGCCAGGCCACCGCGGCCACCAGCTACCTGCAGAAGGAGCACCCGTCGTACCAGAAGGCCAAGACGGTCTACACGTACGACCTGGCCAAGGCCAAGAAGATGCTCAAGGCCGCCGGGGTCGACGGGCTGTCCATCACGCTGCTGGCCACCGACACCAGCTGGGTGAAGGATGTGCTGCCGCTGATCAAGGAGGACCTCGACGCCGCCGGCATCGCCACCACCATCGACTCCAACCAGTCCGGTGCCCAGTACAAGACCGTCGACGAGGGCAACTACACGGTGATGGTCGCCCCCGGCGACCCGTCGGTGTTCGGTAACGACGCCGACCTGCTGCTGCGCTGGTGGTACGGCGCCGCGACGGTCTGGCCCACCAAGCGGTACCGCTGGGCCGACTCCGCGGAGTTCGCCACGCTGACCGGCTACCTCGACGACGCCATGGCGACGTCGGATGCCGCCGAGCAGAAGAAGCTGTGGGGCAAGGCCTTCGACCTCATCGCCGACGAGTGCCCGGTCTACCCGCTCGTGCACCGCAAGCTGCCGACGGCTTGGAACGAAGACGCCATCACCGGCTTCAAGCCCGTGGCCTTCACGGGCCTGTCCTTCCTGGACGTCGCGCGCACCGCAGAGTAATCCACCCGGGGGCCGGCCGGTGGCCGGCCCCCACCCCATTTTCTTTCTAGAGGAGACAATTGTGACCGCGTTGCTCAGGCTCATGGCCCGACGAATCGCCGTGCTCCCGATTATGATCCTGGGCATCACCGCCCTCGTCTTTTTCGTTATGCAACTCGCGCCGGGAGATCCGGCCATCAACGCTCTCGGGGAGAGCTCGTCGGAGACCGCCAGAGAGGCCTATCGCGAAGACGCGGGTCTCAATGACCCTCTGATCGTGCGCTACCTCACCTTCCTGGCCAACCTGGTGCAAGGCAACCTCGGCGTCACCGTTCCGCCGGCGAGCAAGGTGACCACCCTGATCGGGTCGGCCTTCCCCCTCACCGTGCAGCTGACCATCATGGGCCTGCTGATCGCGGTGGTGCTCTCGCTCACGCTCGGCGTGACCGCGGCGCTGTACCGCGACCGCTGGCCCGACCAGCTCATCAGAGTGGTGTCCATCGCCGGCATCGCGGTGCCGTCCTTCTGGCTCGCCATCCTGCTCATCCAGAACTTCGCCCTGGGCCTGGGCTGGCTGCCCACCGGCGGGTACGTCAACATCAACGACTCCTTCACCGGCTGGCTGGGCACCATGATCCTGCCGGCGATCTCGCTCGGCATCCCCGTCGCCGCCTCCCTCACCCGGGTGGTGCGCACCTCGATGGTCGAGGAGCTCGACCGGGACTACGTGCGTACCGCCATCGGCAGCGGCCTGCCGCGCAGCGTCGTGGTGAGCCGGAACGTGCTGCGGAACGCCCTCATCACCCCCGTGACGGTGCTCGGCCTGCGGGTCGGTTACCTCATCGGAGGGGCCGTCATCATCGAGGTCATCTTCGACCTGCCCGGCATGGGCAAACTCATCCTCAACGGTGTGACCAACAACGACATCAACCTGGTGCAGGGCGTCACCCTCACCGTGGCGCTGGCCTTCGTGGTCGTCAACATCGTCGTTGACATGCTGTACCTGCTCATCAACCCACGGATTCGGACGGTGTAACGATGCGTCGATCACTCAACGCGCGACTGAGCGTGCCGGCCCAGCGCTTCGGCGCCATGCCGCTCGGCTCCAAGGTCGCCCTCGCCTTCTTCGGTCTCGTGGTGCTGCTCGCGGTCCTCGCGCCGGTCATCGCCCCGTTCGACCCGCTCAAGTCGGGCATCCCGGCGCTGCCGCCCTCGTTCGAGCACCTCTTCGGCACCGACCGCAACGGCCGCGACATCTTCTCCAGGCTGCTCTACGGCGCCAGGTTCTCCCTGGCCATCGGCCTGGGGGCCACGTCGCTGGCTCTCATCGCCGGTGCGATCATCGGGTCGATCGCCGCCACCGCGTCCAAGTGGCTGAGCGAGACCATCATGCGCATCCTCGACATCATCATGTCGTTCCCCGGCATCGCCCTGGCTATCGTCTTCGTTGCCGTCTTCGGCAAGGAGCTGCCGATCCTGATCTGCACGATCGCGTTCCTCTACGTTCCGCAGATCGCCCGGATCGTGCGCGCCAACGTGATGGCCCAGTTCGGCGAGGACTACGTCTCCGCCGAGCGGGTGATGGGTGCCCGACTGCCGCACATCCTGTTCTGGCACGTGGCCCGTAACTGTGCGGCCCCGATCATGGTGTTCGTCACCGTGCTGGTGGCCGACGCGATCGTCTTCGAAGCGAGCCTCTCGTTCATCGGCGCCGGCGTGCAGGACCCCGCCCCGTCCTGGGGCAACGTGATCTCCTCCGGCCGGAACCTGCTGCTCAGCGGCGGTTGGTGGGCCACCTTCTTCCCCGGCATGCTCATCCTGATCACGGTGTTGTCGCTGAACATCCTCGCCGAGGGCCTCACCGACGCCCTGGTGAAGCCGGCTGCGAAGAACGCCAAGGCCGTTGCCGCCGTGTCCGCTGCCGACAGCGCCACCACCACGACGGTGTCCGTGGTGGAGACCGCCGCGGCATCCGTGCCCCTCGAGATGCACCTCGCCCAGCTGCGGCTGATCGAATCGACCCGCACCGACCGGCTGGTGTACACCGGTGATGCGGCCCCGCTGCTCGAGGTGAAGAACCTGAGCATCCGCTTCCCGAACCGGCACGGTGACATCGCCATCGTCGACAACGTGAGCTTCTCGGTTCGGCCCAGCGAGACGATGGCCCTGGTCGGCGAATCCGGCTGCGGCAAGAGCATCACCAGCCTCGCCATCATGGGGCTGCTGCCGGACACCGCCGAGATCACCGGGCAGATCCTCTTCGAGGGTCGCGACCTGTTGACCATGCCGCGCAAGGAGCGCCAGGCGCTGCTCGGGCACGAGATGGCGATGGTCTACCAGGATGCGTTGAGCTCGCTCAACCCGTCGATGCTCGTCAGCACCCAGCTGGGCCAGCTGATCAAGCGCGGTGGCACCCGCAGCGCCACCGAGCTGCTCGAACTCGTGGGCCTGGACCCCGTGCGCACGCTGAAGAGCTACCCGCACGAGCTGAGCGGCGGACAGCGCCAGCGGGTGCTGATCGCCATGGCGCTGACCCGGGACCCCAAGCTGATCGTGGCCGATGAGCCCACCACCGCGCTGGACGTGACGGTGCAGGCGCAGGTCATCGACCTGCTCAACGACCTGCGCGAGAAGCTCGGCTTCGCGATGGTGTTCGTCAGCCATGACCTTGCCCTGGTCGCGGAGCTGGCGCACCGCATCACCGTCATGTACGCCGGCCAGGTGGTGGAGTCCGCTCCGACCACGGCGCTGCTGATGAGCCCTCGCCACGAGTACACCCGGGGCCTGCTCGGTTCGGTGCTGTCCATCGAGGACGGCGCCACCCGGCTGCACCAGATCCCCGGCACGGTGCCCTCGCCGCGTGACTTCGCCACCGGCGACAGGTTCGCGCCACGGTCGAGGAGCGGCGACGCGATCCGGGCCACCCGCCCGGAGCTGCGGCCGATCACCGGCACCCTGCACCTTGTGTCCACCCACAACGATGCCCTGCTGGCACCGGATGACGAACTGGAGACCACGCGATGAGCACCGGCACTGAGATTCTGCGACTCGACGACATCCACGTCATCCACACCGCCCGCACCGGAACGCTGTTCCGCCGGGACAAGGTGCACGCCGTCAACTCGGTGAGCCTCACCCTGAACCGCGGCGAGACCATCGGCATCGTGGGGGAGTCCGGCTGCGGCAAGTCCACCCTCGCCCGGGTGATGGTTGGGCTGCAGGAGCCGACCAGCGGCACGGTGTCGTTCAAGGGACGCAACATCGTCAAGCGCGACCGGGCCACCGCGAAGGCGTACGGCAAGGCGGTGTCCATCATCTTCCAGGACCCGTCCACCGCCCTGAACGCCCGCATGAGCGTGCACGACGTGCTGATGGACCCGCTCCGGGTGCACGGCATCGGCACCCTGGCGCAGCGGGAAGCGCGGGTGCGGGAACTGCTCGACCTCGTCGGGCTGCCCGCCTCCACCAGCGATGTGTTCCCCGGTCAGGTCTCCGGCGGCCAGCGCCAGCGGGTGGCCATCGCCAGGGCGCTCGCGCTCGAACCTGACATCATCATCGCCGACGAACCGACCAGCGCCCTGGATGTGTCGGTGCGCGCCCAGATCCTCAACCTGTTGAGCGACCTGAAGGTGGGCCTCAACCTCGGCATGGCGTTCATCTCGCACGACATCCAGACCGTGCGCTACGTGTCCGACCGGATCGTCGTCATGAAATCCGGACGCGTCGTGGAGGAGGGACCCGCAGAGCAGGTCTTCACCACCCCGAGCGATCCGTACACCCGCACCCTCCTCGGTGCGGCCCCCAGCCTTCTCATCCATAACTAAAGAAATCAGGAGCAACAACTATGTCAGCACCCACCTTCGGCGGAGTCGTTCCCCCTCTCGTCACCCCGCTCACTGCAGACGGAGCCGTCGACCTCGAGTCCTTCGAGCGTCTGGTCAACCACCTCATCGACGCCGGCGTCGACGGCCTGTTCGTCCTGGGGTCCTCCGGTGAGGTCGCCTTCCTCTCCGACGCGGACCGCACCGTCGTCCTGACCGAAGCCGTGCGCATCTCCGCCGGCCGGGTCAAGATCATGACCGGCGTCAACGACATGACCCCGGCCCGCGTCGTGGCGCAGATCCGCCTGGCCGAGGCCGCCGGCGTCGACGCCATCGTGGCCACCGCCCCGTTCTACACGCTGCCGAACCAGGCCGAGATCGAGACGCACTTCCGACTGCTCGCCGCCGCGACCACGCTGCCGATCTTCGCCTACGACGTGCCGGTGCGGGTGCACAACAAGCTCAGCCTCGACATGCTCATCCGTTTGGGCACCGAAGGCATCATCGCCGGCGTCAAGGACTCCAGCGGCGACGACGTCGGATTCCGCCGCCTGGTGATGGCCAACCGGGCCGCCGGCAGCCCCCTGGTCGTCTTCACCGGCCACGAGGTCGTCGTCGACGGCGCTCTGCTGCTCGGCGCCGACGGCGTGGTTCCCGGCCTCGGCAACGTCGACCCGAAGCGCTACGTCGACCTGTTCGCCGCGTCGAAGGCCGGCGACTGGGAGGCCGTGCGCCGCATCCAGGACGAACTGTCCGAACTGTTCGAGATCGTCTTCCAGGCCTCCGGCGTCAGCGGCGAAGCCGCCGGCCTCGGCGCGTTCAAGACCGCCCTGGCGCACCTGGACATCATCTCGACCAACCGGATGTCGCCGCCGGTGCCCGCCCTGGCCGGCGAGACCGTCGAGCGCATCCAGGCGATCGTCGACCGCGCGGGCCTTTTGGTGCGATGACCTTCACACTCGGCGTCGACCTCGGCGGCACCAAAATCGCGGCGGGACTCGTCGCCCCCGGCGGCGTCCTCACCCGGCGGATGTCGGCGCCGACGCCGGCCACCGAAGGGCCGGAGGCCATCCTCCAGACCATCGTCGACCTCGCCACCAGCCTCACCGCATCCGCACCCGGCGCCGCCATCGCCGGGTGCGGGATCGGCGCGGCCGGCGTTATCGACCCGGTGAGCCGCACCGTGCAGTTCGCCACGAACTCCCTGCCCGGCTGGACCGGAACCCGCCTCGGCGCCGAGATCGAGCGCCGGCTGGGTGTGCCGGTCGCCACCGTCAACGATGTGCACGCGCACGCCATCGGCGAGGCCGTGCACGGCGCCGGCCGGGGCGAGCGCACTGTGCTCGTCATCGCCGCCGGAACCGGGATCGGCGGAGCTCTCGTGATCGACGGCGTGCTGCAAGCCGGTCGCCACGGGGCCGCCGGCCACTACGGGCACGTCCCCGCCGCGGAAGCCGCGGGACTGGCCTGCACCTGCGGCGGGGTCGGCCACCTCGAGGTCATCGCCTCGGGACCCGCGATTCTGCAGGCCTATCTGCGCCGCGGCGGAAGCGTGCCCAGGGACACCCAGGAGATCTTCGCCAAGGCCGACGCCGGCGATTCGGTGGCGGCGGAGGTCATCGACGTCGCCGCCACCGCGCTGGGCAGCTCGATCGGCGGCCTGATCAACAGTCTGGACCCCGATCTCGTCATCGTCGGCGGCGGTCTCGCTTCCGCAGGCCCCCGCTGGTGGAACACCGTAGAGAGCCAGGCCCGCGCCGAAGCGATGGGCCTGCTGGCCGGCTGCCGGATCGTGCCGACCTCCCTGGGCGCGGACTCGGCCATCGTCGGCGCGGCGTCCCTGATCACCAGCTCCACACTTCTGACACCACAATCACTTTGAACTCTTTCTGAACGGATACCCGGAATGACGCATCCCTACCTCGCCGCGCTCGAAGGCGGCCTCATCGTGTCGTGCCAGGCCTACCCGGCTGAGCCCATGCGGCACCCCGAGACCATGACCCAGATCGCCGAGGCCGCCGTGCGCGGCGGCGCCGTGGGTATCCGGGCCCAGGGCATCGCCGACATCCGCTCGATCCACGATCGGGTGGCCCTGCCTCAGATCGGCCTGTGGAAGGACGGCGCCGATGACGTGTTCATCACGCCGACCCTCGAACACGCCCTGGCCGTGATCGCCGCCGGCGCACAGATCGTCGCGATCGACGGCACCCGCCGGGCCCGGCCAGACGGCCTGACCCTGGCGGAGACCATCGCCCGCATCCACGAGCAGACCAGCGCCCTGGTGATGGCGGATGTCGGCTCTGTCGCCGACGGTATCACCGCTCACGAGGCCGGCGCCGACTGTGTGGGCACCACCCTGTGCGGCTACACGGGGGAGCGGCCGAAGTCTGTCGGACCCGACCTCGAGGTGCTGCGCGAGCTCGCGTCGACGCTGCCGATCCCCGTGATCGCCGAGGGCCGCGTGCACACGCCGGCCCAGGCGTCGGCCTGCATCGATGCCGGCGCGTTCGCGGTTGTCGTCGGCACCGCCATCACACATCCGACGACCATCACCACCTGGTTCGCGGATGCCGTTGCGCGGTAGCGCGACATAAAGGGGTGCCGGGCCTACAAGGGTGCCGGGTCGGCGTCGGCCGTGGGTTCCGCCAGGCTCCTGGGCGAGCCGGTGAGGTAACTCATGCCGCAGCCCGCGAGCAGCGCGCCGGCACCTCCCCAGACCAGGTCGCCTATCGAGTCGTTGTAGCCGACGAAGATCTCCGGATCGAGGTAGGTGTGCCCGAACCACTCGAAGACCTCCCAGAGCACGCCCAGCGCCAGCCCCAGCGTCGTCGTCACCACGGCTGCCGAGAGCATGGGCCGGGGCAGGGTGTCGGCGTCGGCCAACACCCTGAACTGCACGAGCACGATGTAGAGCAGCGCGGCGCAGAGTCCGTTGGTGAGGAAGTGCACTGGCAGGTCCCACCAACGGGTGGTGAGGTAGATCCCCAGCACGCTGCTCCAGACCGCCACGAGCACCACCACGCCGAACGCGATGTCGACGCTCGGTCGCAGTCCCAGCAGCCGGGGGAGCAGCATCCCGCCGGCCACGAGCGCCAGGCTGATCCCGGACAGCGGGCCCCAGCCGACGCCGGCGACCACGATGCCGACCAGGGCCAACGCCCGCAGCGCGTCGGCGGTCGCCTCCGCGAGGCCGGACGGTCGCCGCAGCAATGTGTGGATCATGGCCAGCACACTAGCCGGATCGGCCGCCGGCAGTAGAGCTTGCCGGGCGCAGAACTGCCTGCACGGGCTCGTGGTCGGAGCCGGACCGACCGTCGAACCGTGCCGCGTTGATGCCCGTGCTCGCCACCTCGACGCCCGGCCCCACCAGGACGAAGTCGATGCGCGCCCCGCCCCGGCGCAGGCGCCGATAGCCCGAGAAGGTGCCCCACTGCGGGGTCAACCGTTCGGCGGCCGCCAGCCAGGCATCCCGGAGCGCACCCTCGCCAGTCAGCCGGCGGTAGACGAAGGAATCCACGGTGGCGTTGAGGTCGCCGGTGACCACGATTACGGCGTCGGGTTCCGCGGCGTGGGCGGAATTCACCAGGGTGATGATGAACGCCGCCGAGGTGAGCCGGGACCGCCAGGAGAGGTGGTCGAAGTGGGTGTTGAAGGCCAGCAGCCGGGCGCCGGTGGCGAGGTCGGTGAAATCGGCGGACACCACCACCCTGCTGGTGAGATTGCCCCAGGAGCGCGACCCGTGCACGTGCGGCGTGGCCGACAGCGCCCGTTGCTGCCAGGCGGTGAGCTGCAGGCGCCGGCTGTCGTAGAAGATCGGGTTGTGCTCGTCGCGCCCGGTGGCGTGCCGACCGCGGCCCACCCAGCGGTAGTGCGGGCCGAGGGCGGTGGCCACAAAATGCACCTGGTCCACCAGCGCCTCCTGCGCGCCGAGCAGTGTCGGCTGCTCGGCGACAAGCAGGCGCTTCAACAACAGCTTGCGGTTGTCCCACCGGTCGGCGCTGCCCCGCCGCAAAGTGGGCACCCGGCGACGGATGTTGTAGGTCATCACGTGCAGGTCGGGCGCGCTCACCGCACCGATCAGCGCCGCATCCGTCATGGGGCCCACGGTACCCGCGCGGTGGGGAAAGTGCGCCAGAGGAGGTGGCTGTCCGGTGGTTATCTCGCGGCTATGTGGCTGCTATTTGGCGGCGAGCAGCCGGGCCACGCGGGGCTTCACCTCGGTGGCCAGCAGGGTGAGCGACTCGTGCAGGTGCTCCGGCGGCAGACCGCCGAAGTCGCCCTGCAGGAAGTGCCGCATGTGGCCCAGGTAGCCGTGCAGGTGCACGATGCGCTCGGCGACGTCGTCGGGATCGCCCACGTAGTAGGCGCCGGGCGCCGCGACCTGGGCGTCGAACTGTCGGCGGTCGGGGGCGCCCCAACCGCGCAGCCGGCCCATCTCCACGTTGAGGGTGTGCCAACCGGGGTAGAACCGCTCCAGGGCCTCCGCCTTCGAGGGGGCGACCAGACCGAACGTGGCCACCGAAACCTTCACGTTCTCGGTGTGGTGCCCGGCCTGCGCGGCCGATCGGCGGTAGAGCTCCGTCAGCGGTGCGAACCGGTGCGGTTCGCCGCCGATGATGCCGTAGGAGACGGGTAGGCCCAGCCGTCCAGCCCGGGCTGACGACGCCGCGTTGCCTCCGGTGGCCAACCAGATCGGAAGCCGGCCGTTCACCGGGCGGGGCACCACGGCCAGGGCGTCGATCGCCGGGCGTACGCTGCCCGACCAGCTCACCGTCTCGGTGGGGCTGTTGTTGATGGTCATCAGCAGGTCGAGCTTCTCGGCGTAGAGCCTGTCGTAGTCGGCCAGGTCGTGTCCGAACAGCGGGAAGGTCTCGACGGAGGATCCTCGCCCCGCGGTGATCTCCACCCGGCCGCCGCCGGAGACGGCGTCGGCGGTGGCGAGCTGCTGGAATACCCGCACCGGGTCATCCGTGCTGATGATGCTCGCCGCGCTGCCGAGGATGATCCGGTCGGTCGCGGCGGCAGCGGCGGCGATGAGAGCACCGGGGGAAGACGCGGGCATGCTCACGGTGTGGTGTTCGCCGATGCCGAAGTAGTCCAGCCCCACCCGGTCGGCCAGGACGATGGCGTCGAAGAGGGTGCGGATGCCCTCCGCGGTGTTGCGGAAGCTGCCCTCGGGGTTCAGTGGGGTGTCGCCGAAGCTGTATGCGCCGATTTGCATGGGTCTGTCCGATGTCTGGTGGAACGGGGTGTCTGGTGGAACGGGGTGTCTGGTGGAACGGGGTGTCTGGTGGTGCGGGGTCTGGCGGAACGGGGAGCCTGCGGAACTGTGCCCGAACGGACATCTGCGCCCGGTGTGCCGGATGCAGATGTCCGCACCGGGAACAATTAGGCGGCGTCGTCCGCTGCGGCGGCGAACTCCAGCTCGGCCGTCAGCTCGGCCGCGGTGTGCCGGCCGCCGAACGCTGTCGAGCCCGGCTCGAACGCCGTCCCGGCCTCGAGCGGGCCGGCGTAGACGGCGTCGAAGCCGAACCGCTCGATGACCTCGGCCACGACGGATGCGGCCTGCGGTTCGCCCGCGATGGCCAGGGCGTGCCGGTCGGGATGCCCGGCCGGCCGGGCGTCGGTCTCCAGGTCGTGGTAGCCGATGTGGTTGAGGGTCTTCACCAGCCGGGCCGTGGCGAAGTGGTCGGCGACGATCTCGCTGCTTCCGCGGGGGTCGGTGGCGACCTCGGGGAGTTCGCCGTCGATGGGCTGCCAGTAGTTCATGGTGTCGATCACGATGGCGCCGGCCAGGGTGGCCGGGTCGACCGAGCGAAACTTGTGCATCGGCACGGCGAGCACCACGAGGTCGGCGGATGCGGCCACCTCCGCCGCCGACATCGCTGAGGCACCGGGGATGACGATGTCAACGATGAGCTGGATGTCGGCCGCGGGCCCGGATCCGGCGATGGTGACCGCGTAACCGGCCTTGAGCGCGGTGCGGGCGATGGCGGAGCCGACGCGGCCCGCCCCGAGGATGCCGATCGTGGTGACCATTGAGGGCCTTTCTGCGGGTGTTCACGGCGCCCGAATTCGCGCCGACATCCCACGATGCCAAACTCCGTCACCATTCGCCATCCGGAGGTAAGCTGCTAATCAATAGTTAGTGAGTCGGTCAGTAAGGAAGCGCAGCCAGTGAAACAAGACGTCAGCGAATCGACCTTCGCCCTCGACGAGGAAGAGTGCCGTCGGTTCCAGATCTCGGTGGAGTTGGCGGGCCGCAAGTGGAGCGCCGCGATACTGATGGCCGGCGCCCGGGGCGCTCGCCGCTTCTCCGAGTACCGCGCCCTCGTCGAAGGCATCTCAGACCGGGTGCTCGCCGCCCGGTTCAAGGAGCTCGAGCAGGAGGGCCTGATCGAGCGTGACGTGCAGCCCACGACGCCGGTGTCGATCAGCTACAGCCTGACGACGTCCGGCCGGCAGCTGATCTCGCTGCTGCATCCGCTGGTCACCTGGAGCCGCACCCGCCAGGGCACGGACACGCCGTAGCCGCCTCGCTGCCGCAACTACTTTGCGCGGCGCACCAACGCGGCCGTCGACCAGAGTGCCCAGGCGATCAGCAGCGGCTGTCCGAAGAGGCGGCCGATCCGCTTGGCGTCGGTGTCCAGCCCGAAGGCATCCTTGTGATGCACGGCCTGGGCGATGTTGCCGGGGAAGATCGCGGTGAAGAAGGCGGCGGCCAGCAGCCCGACCTTGCCGCGCAGGCCGGTCGGGGCGAACAGCAGCGCACTGCCGAGCGAGATCTCGGCGACTCCCGAGAGCAGCACCGTGGTGTCCTCGGGGAGCGGCACGAACTCCGGCACCTGTGCCCGAAAGTCGTCCCGCGCAAAGGTGAGGTGGCTGGTGCCGGCCAGGACCAGGATCGCGCCGAGCGCGATCCTGCCAGCGGTGCGGGCGGTGGAGGCGGGTGTGCTGGTCATGCGTGCTCCTTGTCGATACGTCATGGCCCGGTTCCGGGCTAGCGAATCCCGGCGATCCGCTCCAGGCCGGCGCGCAGGATGAGTTCTTCGGGGTCGGCGAGCAGGTGGTGGTTGAGGTAGAGCCCTTCCAGCCACTCGAGCACCTCTGCCTCGGGCAGGCCCACAGCGTCCCAGTCCACCCGGGGGCGGGCCGAGACGGCCGGCTGGCCGCTGGCCGGGTCGGTCCAGGCGGTGGCCAGGGGCAGGTCGGGCTCCTCGTGCTGCGCGTTCCAGAGCAGCGCGATCGGGTGGTTGGGCCCGTCGATGTGGTCGTGGCCCACGTGGCCGGCGCCCAGCCAGGGCAGCATCATCTGTTCGCCCTCGAGTTCGAGGTCGACGACCTCCAGCTGTGTCGGTTCGGGCGGGCTGGTGGCGTAGACGGTGAGGCCCAGCGCGCTCCACTCGGCAGCTTCGGCGGCATCCATGGTCAGTTCCTCGAGCAGCTCGCTGACATGACGCACGAACGGGCCGGCCCAGGCCAGCAGCTGCGCGGTATCGGCAGCCGGCCACGGGCTGATGTCACTGTCGACGCCGTCGACGTTGTGGAAGTGGTGCTCAATGCCCCGTTCCGACACGTCGAAGTGCAGCTCGCCCTCCTCGAAGCCGATGTAGATCGCGGCCCCGTCCTCGAGCCACTGCGCATCCAGCACCGGCAGGGCGAATCGCGTCGGCAGAGGGGGCGCCACCAGGGGCAGAACGCCGAGGTTGAGCACCGCGCAGAACTGCGTGTTGGGCAGGCGAAGGCTGGGGTCTGACACCGGTCTCATCTCCGTGGATCGTGGCGGGCGGGTGCCCATATCCAAGTATGGGGCAGGCTGCCGACTCCGGGCGATGCCCTCACGGCTGAGCCGGCGAGGTGCCGGCGCGCAACACCGCCTGCACAGGCTCGTGGTCGGAGGCCGCCAGGCCGTTGAACCGCATCGCGTTGATGCCGGTGCGCAGCACGGTCACACCTGGCCCGGCCAGGATGAAGTCGATGCGCTTGCCGCCGGGTGTCGGTCGTTTGTAGTGGCCGAAGGTGCCCCACTGCGGGGTGAGCCGATCGGCCGCCGCGAGCCAGGCGTCGCGCAGGGTGCCATCGATGGTCAGCCGCCGGTGCAGCGCCGAGTCCGCGTCGGCGTTGAAGTCGCCGGTCACCACGATCGCGGCGGCCGGCTCCGCACTCTGTGCCGCGCGCACCAGCCCCAACAGGGCGTCGGCGGCGCGCAGCCGGGAGCGCCAGGAGTGGTGGTCCAGGTGGGTGTTGAACGCGAGCACCCGCCCATTGGTAGCGAGATCGGTGAACTCGGCCGACACCAGCACCCGGCGCACCCGATTGCCCCAGGACCGGGAGCCGGGCACGTCCGGCGTGTCGGACAGTGCGCGTTGGGTCCAGTCGGTGAGCTCGAGGCGTCGGGAGTCGTAGAAGATGGTGCAGCGTTCGTCTCCTCCGTCGGCGTTGCGGCCCCGGCCCACGCCGCGGTAATGCGGCCCGAGGGCGCCGGCCAGCCATTCCACCTGGTCTGCCAGAGCCTCCTGCACGCCGAGCAGCGTGGGCTGCTCGGCGACCAGGATGCGCCGCACGAGCGGCTTGCGGCTCTCCCAGCGGTCAGGATTGCCGGGCAGCAGGTGGGCGAACCGCCGGCGGATGTTGAAGGTCATGACGTGCAGCTCGGGTGCGGCCACCGGGCCGATCAGTGCAACATCCGTCATCAGGCCAGCGTACGTCGTGTCCGACCCGCCAGTGCCGCGACCTGCGGCCCCGCACCTTCTAACGCGCAGCCTCTAACGCGCAGCCTCTACCCCGCGATCTCGACCTCCCCGGCCCCGCCCACCACGGTGCGGTCCCCAAGCGGCTGGGTCGGCCGGGCGTTGTGGTCGTGCGCGCCCGCGAGGGTGTCGATCTGCTCCGCCGACATCGAAATCGGTGTGCCCATCACCACCCACTGCACGTCCTCGGTGCACGGCGGGGTGGTCAGGCTGCCCGAGTACTCGTAGTTCTCCAGCGACGCCGGCAGAACGGCGGCCACATCCAGCGTCACCTCGTCCTCGTCGGCCAGGTGGCTGGCCGCCTCGATGAACGGCGTCAACGCGTCGGATGCCGCCCCCTCGGTCACCAGGATCCCGAGCACCAGCAGGTTGCCGTCCGCATCCGCGTGCACCAGGTGCAGCTCGGCCGCGGCGGGCTGTCCCGCCACGGTGTGCTCCGACGGCACGTGCGCGTGCAGTTGCTGCAGGCTGTAGTCATCGTCGGCGAACGTGAGGATCTCGCCCTCTCCGTCGGTCTCGATCTCCACGGCGTGGCCGCTGTCGAAGACGTCCCCCTCCGCTTCTTCGGCGCTCAGCTCGATGCTGGTGCTCGGTGCCGGAACGGCCGCCGGCAGGTCGATCGGGGACTGGTCCGTGCCGGCCTCGCAGGCCTGGAAAGCGTCGTCCAAGCCGGCCCAGGACTCCGGGCCGCTGTCTCCGTCGTACGACCAGTGGGCCGGCTCGGTCACTGGCCTCTCGGTCGGCGCAGTCTCGGCCGGAGCGGCCTGTGCGCAGCCGACAAGGGTGACGGCGGCCACCGTGAGAGCTGAAGCGGTGAGCCAGGATCGTGCGGACATGGGAACTCCTCGTACTGAGTGGACAACGCCACACCGAACATGTGGCGTGGCCGCCCTCTTGCGAGAGCCGCCTCCCCGAATGATCCTCTCGACGCGCACCGCCTGCCGCCGCTGCGCAGGGCCTTCCGACCTACCGCGCCGGGTTCCTTCCTCGTCGTGCAGTGAGCGCGCTGCTCGGGCTTTCGCCGCCGTGACCTACGCGCCGTGAACTACACAGCGGCGAGCTCGGCGCGGGTGGGCGGGTCGGCCCCGGGGCGAGACACCGTGACGGCGGCCGCCTCGGCGCTTCGCCGCATGATGCTCTCCAGTGCCCCCAGCGGCACGTCGCGGAGCGCCGCACGACGGTCGGCCCCGATCAGGTCCGCGTCGATCAGCCCGTCGACGAGAGCGCCCATGAAGGTGTCGCCCGCGCCGACGGTGTCGACCACCGTCACCCGGGGCGCCGACGTCCACACCCGTCCCTGAGCGGTGAGCGCGAACGCGCCCTCCCCACCCTGGGTGACCACCACCACGGCGGGCCCGGCGGTCAGCCAGGACGCGGCAGTGTCGGCGAGTTCGCCGTCGGGGTGTAGCCAGAGCAGGTCTTCGTCGCTGACTTTCACGACGTCGGCGAGGCGCACAAGCTGCTCCACGCGCGACCGGGCGGCCGCGGCATCGTCGATCAGCGCCGGCCGGATGTTCGGATCGAACGTGATGGTCGCCGTTGCGCGGCGGGCCTCTACCAGGCGTGCCACGTCGGACGCGCCCGGCTCGAGCACCGTGGCGATCGACCCGATGTGCAGCACATCGGCCGGGCCCGCCAGCGCCACATCCACGGCCCAGGCCAGGTCGAACTCGTAGGTGGCCGCCCCCGCGGCATCGAGCAGTGCCGTCGCGGTGGAGGTGTGCGCCCCTGTCGCGCTCCCCGCAGACACCTGTACCCCCGAGTCCTCGAGCCAGGTCCGCACCGCGTGGCCGCGGTCGTCCTCGCCCAGGCTGGTGAGCAGCTGCGGATGCCGGCCCAGCCGCCCCAGCGTCAGCGCCACGTTGGCGGGGCTGCCGCCGGGCGCCTCGTCCCGGGTGCCGTCGGCCCGTTGCACCAGGTCGATCAGTGCCTCGCCGACCACCAGCACTCGGCGCTCGGCCCGGTCGGCGCCGGTCGCCGCGGCGCCGCTCACAGCACCGCCGCTCACAGCACCGCCGCTCACAGCACCGCGGCGGCGAAGGCCGGCGCCTCGGCCGAGTCCAGCACCGGCCGGTGCACAAGCCCCCGCACCGGGTCGGCCGTGACCGGGATCGGGTCGCTGAGGGTGCCGACGAACTCGCCGTCGACGATGTTGATGAAGCCGAGCAGCACCCAGCCTCCGTCGGCATCCTGCAGCAGCCGGGCGGCGTAGAGGTCGGTGCGGTCGAACAGCACCGAGCCGGTGAAGTCCACCTGCTCCAGCCGTGCATCCACGGCCACGCTGTAGACGCCGCCCACCTCGCCGGCCGCCTGGCGCTCGGGCGAGAGCTCGGAGACACCGCAGCAGAACAGCAGGATCGGCACCCCGTCGACGATCTCGAACTGGAACACCTCGAGCTGGCCGAAGCCCTGGCCGGGCTGGCTGAGTGGCGGCTGCACCGTCCAATTGAGCAGGTCGGAGCTGGTGGCGTGGCCGAGCACGCCGCGCACCCGCGGGTCACCGGATGCCGCACGGGCGGTGATCAGCATCTGCCAGGTGCTCTCGCCGGGGAAGCGGAAGACCCACGGGTCGCGCCAGGCCTGGTCGTGCCAGACGGACAGGTCGAGCGTCTCGTAGAACGCCGGGTCGGCCTCCACGAGCGGCTCGGTCGACACCTTGGTCCAGGTGAGCAGATCGGGGGAGGTGGCGGCGCCGATGCGCTGCACCATGGTGTTCTCGGCGCGGGAGGTGCCGGTGTAGAGCATCCACCAGAGCCCGTCGTCGGCCTGGACCACCGAGCCGGTCCAGGTGGTGGCGTCGTCGAAGGCGGGGGCATCCGAGATGATCAGGGCGTCTTCAACGACGGTCCAGTTGGTGAGGTCGGTGCTGACGGCGTGGCCCACGATCGGGTGCCGGTGCCGGCGTTCGGGGTCTCCGAGGGCCTTGCTGGCGTGCAGGTAGTAGGCGTGCGTGAGACCGTCGACCTGAACGTACCAGGAGTCCCAGATCCACTTATCGGGCAGTTGGAGCGACATAAAACCGGCCTAACCTTTCACACCGCTGGACGCGATGCTGTTGACGAATGAGCGTTGGAAAGCGATGAACAGGGCCACCACGGGCAGCGTGATCAGCGTGGAGTACGCCATCACCTCGCCCCAGGAGACGTTGAGCTGGAAGAAGTACTGCACGCCCACCATCACCGGGCGCAGCTCCTCGGTTTGCACCACCATCAGCGGCCAGAGGTAGGAGTTCCAGGCGGGCAGGAAGGTGAGGATGGCGACGGTGGCGATGGCGGGGCCGGAGAGCGGCATCACCACCTGCCGGTAGATGCGGAACCAGCCGGCGCCGTCCATCCGGGCGGCCTCGTCGAGTTCCTTGGGGATCGATTCGAAGTACTGGTGGAACAGGTAGATCGAGAAGGCGTTGGCCACGAACGGGATGATCTGCACCTGGTAGGTGTCGATCCAGCCCTTGCTGAACATGAAGCCCAGCTCGGTCAGCTCGAACGAGGGCAGCTGGTTCACCCACCACACCAGCGGCAGCGCGAGGGTCTCGAACGGCACGATCAGGGTGGCGATGATCAGGGTGAGGATGACGGTCTTGCCGCGTACCCGCATCCGGCTCAGCGCGAACGCGGCGAGGCTGTTCACCAGGATGCCGGCGATGACGGTGATCGCCGAGATGCCGATCGAGTTGACCAGGAACCGGGCGGCGGGCACCCGGTCGAACACGGCGGCGTAGTTGTCCATCGAGATGTTGCCGATGGGCAGGAACGCGGCGATCGACGACAGGTCACCGAAGATCTGCTGGTCGGGCTTCAGCGACGAGACGAACATGAACAGGATCGGGAAGAGGAACAGCACGGCCAGGCCGATCCGGAGGATCCAGCCGCCGAGGCCGATCACGCGCTTCTTGCGGGCCGTCTTCTGGCCGAGCACCACGTGCGGGGCGGATGCCGGCGCGACGTCTGCGATGGCCGCTGGCGCTGTAGAGATGTGGGGAATCGCCATGATCAGGCCTTCTCTCTGCTGAGGAAGCGCTGCACGACGGAGATCAGCAGCACGATGACGAAGAACACGAGGGAGATCGCCGAGGCGTAGCCGGTCTCCTGCTGGGCGAAGCCGGATTCGACGGCTTCGTAGACCACGGTGGTGGTGGAGTTGAGCGGGCCGCCCTGGGTCATGACGCTGATCTGGGTGAACAGGCTCAGCGCCTGGATGGTGATGGTCACCAGGATCAGGCTGCGGGTGGCGGACAGGCCCGGCCAGGTGATGTACCTGAATCGCTGCCAGGGTGAGACGCCGTCGAGGTCGGCCGCTTCGTAGAGGTCGGCGGGGATGGTCTGCAGCCCGGAGAGCCAGATGATCATGTGGAAGCCCACGCCCTGCCAGACCGACATCAGGATGATCGCCGGCATCGAGGTGGTGGTGTCGTTCAGCCAGTCGGGCCCGGTGACCAGTCCCATCGTGACCCGGTCGATGATCACGTTGATCAGGCCGTCCTGGCGGTACATGAACAGCCAGAGCAGCGACACGACCACCATCGAGGTGACGACCGGGAGGAAGTACACGGTGCGGAAGAACGTGGTGCCGCGCACCTTCTTGTTCACCAGGATCGCCATAACGAGGGCGAGGCCGGCCTGCAGCGGCACGACGACCAGGGCGAAGTAGCCGACGTTGATCAGCGCGCGGAAGAATGCGGCATCCGCGAACAGCCTGACGAAGTTGTCGAGGCCGACGAAGGTGGCCGGGTAGGGCGAGATGAGCCGGGCGTTGGTGAACGCGAGCCCGAACGCGAGGATCGCGGGGACGAAGATGAACAGGGCCAGCAGCAGCACCGCGGGCGTGAGCATGGCCAGTCCGGCGAGGTTTTCGGTCTTGCTGGTGCGGTCCCGCTTGGGCCGGCTGGGCCGGGCCGGGCGGCCGGCGGCGGGGGCCGCCGGGGGTCGTTCGATCGTGCTGGTCATGAGAGTCTCCCTGAGCGAGGGCGGGGGCGCAGCGTCAGCCGCGCCCCCGCGGTCGACTACTTCTGCGTGTAACCGCCGTTGGACTTGATGTTGGCGTCGATGGCCGTGACCGCCGCGTCGAGGGTGTCTTGCGGGTCGCCGCCGTTGATGATGTCCTGGGTGGCCTTGGTGAACTCCGTCGCGATGAACGGGTACGCCGGGGTCTCGGGGCGGAGCACCGCGCTCTGGGCGGAGAACTCGCGGAAGATGGCGAGGTTGCCGCCCTCTTCGAAGCCGGGCACCAGGGCGGCGGCGGCATCCGTGGCGGGGATGGTGGCGGTGGCCACTGCGACCGCCGCGATGTTCTCGGGGGAGAGCGAGTAGGAGAGGTAGTCCATGGCTGCCTCCGTGTCGGCGCAACCGGTGGTCACGCCCCACTGCCAGGAGCCGCCGCCGATCTTGGTGCCTTCGCCGAGGTCGACGGAGGGCATCACGGCCAGGTCGTCGCCGAGCGCGGCGGCGTTGTTGGCGGCCGCCCAGCTGCCGCCGTACTGGATGGCGGTGACGTTGTTCTGGAAGTCGAGGGCGGAGTCGGCGCCGCTCTTGGTGGCGATGTAGCCGTCGGTGGCGAGGGACTGCATCCACTCGGCCCACTCGAGGGCCTCGGGACCGTTGAGAACGCCCTCGGCCGACTGGTACTCGTCACGCTCGATGAGGTCGCCGCCGAAGGACTGCAGCAGCGGGGAGAACGCGTAGGGGTACCACTCGCCGACATCGCCGGTGCCGATGTCGAGCGGGTTGGTCCAGGTGCCGGTGGCCTTGAGCTTCTCCAGGGCGTCACCGAACTCGGCCTGGGTCCACGGCTGGTCGATGGTGGCCTGGCGGATGCCGTTCTCGGCGAGCACCGACTTGCGGGCGAACATCGCCAGCGCCACGTCGTAGTAGCCCACCGAGTAGGTCTCGCCGTTCCAGATGCCCAGGGTGCTGGGCAGGTTCTCGTCCAGGTCCACGCTGAGGTCGAGCGGGGTGAGGTACTTGGCCCAGGCCCAGTTGGGCACGTTGGGGCCGTCGATGTCGACGATGCAGGGCAGCTTGCCGGATGCCGCGGCCGCGATGACCGAGTCGTTGTAGGAGGCCTGCGGGAACGCCTGCAGCTTCACCGTGGTCTTGTCCTGGCTCTCGTTGTAGCCGTCGACGATGGCCTGCACCGCGGCGAGCTCTTCGACGTTGCCGCCGTTGTGGGTCCAGACGGTCAGTTCGCCGTTGTTGCCATCGGAGCCGCCGCCAGCGGTGCCGCTGGCGCAACCGGCCATCGTGGCAACGAGACTCGTGGCGACTAAACTCGCTACGATCAGGCGCTTCTTTGCGTGTCGCATCTTCATTCCTTCTTATCGGTTGGGTTGGGGGTGTTTCGGCGGAGGCGCCGATCGTCGCGGCCGTTCCAGCGGTCGCGAAGTAGAGGAGGTCGGCTCGTCGCCGTGTTATCGCGGGGGCGGGCCGACTGACTGCCGCTGAACCAGTGGGCAGTGCATGCGGATCTGCTGCGGTGCCGACTCGGCGTCGCCGGCCAGTTCGGCCGCGAGCCGCTCGATGGCCCAGCGGCCCATCTCGTAGTGCGGCAGCGCAATGGAGGTCAGTCCGGGCAGCAGTGCGTCGGCCAGGACCTCGAAGTTGTCGATGCTCACGATGCTCAGGTCGTTTGGGATCGCCAGGCCGGCCAGCTGCGCCGCCTGGTACGCGCCCATGGCGATGCGGTCGTTGAAGCAGAACAGCGCGGTGGGCCGGTTGGGCTGGGCGAGCATCCGGCTGGCGGCGTCGCGGCCCGGTGCGGTCATCGACTCGCTCATGGTGACGAGGGACTCGTCGAAGGCGATGCCGTGTTCGGTCAGGGCGGCGCGGTACCCGGCCAGGCGGCCGCGGGTGGCGGGGATGTCGTCGATGTTGCCCAGGTAGCCGATGCGGCGGTGCCCGGCCTCGATGAGGTGCTCCATGGCCGTGTGGGCGGCGCCCTCCTCGTCGGGCACCACCGAGGACAGGTCGGTGCGGTCGCTGGATGCGTCGAGCAGCACGGTGGGGATGCCGCTCAGCGCTGCGGGAAGTTCAACGGCCTGGTGGTACATGCGGGCGTAGATGATGCCGTCGACCCGGTGCTGCAGCAGCGCTTCGATGCCGAGGTCTTCGACCTTGGAGTTGCGGTTGGAGTTGACGACCATGAGCACCTGGTCGTTGGCCGCGGCGGCTTCTTGAGCGCCGAGCAGAACGTTGCCGGCGTAGGGCGTGGTGGAGATCTCGTCGCTGACGAAGCCGATGATCTGCGAGCGCTTGCTGCGGAGGCCGCTGGCCAGCCGGTTGGGTGCGTAGTTGAGGCCCTCGGCCACCGACTTCACGCGTTCCCGGGTGGCGTCACTGAGCTGTCCGCCGCCGCTGAGCGAGTGCGACACGGTCGTCACGGAGACGCCGGCCGCGGCCGCGACCTCTCGAATTCCCACACGCTTGCTCATCGTTGAACCCATTCCCAAAAACGTTTTTGTTGATGTGGGTGAGAGCTTACATAAACGTTTTTGTGAATGTCAAGTGCGCAGGGCACAACATTCGATTTGATTGTGCAGGCGGTGGACCCGATGCGACGAACGGCCCCAGCCGGACCCCACTGCCCTCACCGTTCTGCGCGGTGAATTCAGGTCGGAGCTACGTCTGGGGCCGGCTAGGCGGCAGTGAATCAGTCGGTGCCGTGACTGCCGAACCACACAGTGGCCTCGCCCGGCAGCGAGCCCGCCTCGAGGGCGCGGCTGGCGAGCGCAACGTCGTCACGGTCGACCGGGTACGGCTCAGTGCCGAAGTTGGTCACGATCTCCCAACCGTTGGGCCGGCGGTAGCGCAGCACGTCCGAGCGCCCCGTGGGAATCCACTCAAGGTGCTCACCGGTCTGCAGCGTGCGCCGCAGCGAGAGGGCGCTGCGGTACAACTCGAGTGACGACAAGGGATCTGTGCTCTGTGCGGCAACGGAGTAGTCCCCGAACCACGCCGGTTGCGGCAGGTGCGACCCGCCGGTGCCGAAGCCGAACGCCGAACCCCCGTCGTGGCCGGTTTCCCACGGCAGGGGAACGCGGCAGCCGTCGCGGCCGAGGTCGGTGCCGGCGCTGCGGAAGAACGTGGGGTCCTGCCGGTCGCCCGCCGGGATCTCCGCGACCTCGTGGAGCCCGAGTTCCTCGCCCTGGTACAGGTAGCTTGAGCCGGGCAGGCCCAGCATGAACAGGGTCGCGGCGCGCGCTCGCCGCTCGCCGGCCGGCCGGTCGAGCACCGGCGTCACCCCGCCGGAGATCACCCAGTCGGCGCCGTGCTTGCGTGCCGGACGCCCGGAATCGTCCCGTGCAGGCTGCGGAAGTCCGTAACGGGTCGCATGCCGCACGACGTCGTGGTTCGACAGCACCCAGGTGCTCGACGAGCCTGACGTTTCCGCCAGGGTGAGGTTGTCGCGCACCACGGTCTCGAACTGGCCGGCGTCGAAGTCTGCTTCGAGTAGGTCGAAGTTGAAGGCCTGGCCCAGGCCATCGGGGCTGGCGTAGAGCGGCACCCGGGCCTTGTCCACCCAGGCCTCCGCCACCGCCGTGCGCGGCGGGTCGTAGGAATTGAACACCTGGCGCCACTCGGCGTAGACCTCGTGCACGTCGTCGCGGTCCACCATCGGATGCATGCCGTCCCGGGGGAGAGCATCCAACTGGGCTTGCGACGGCAGCGGCTCGGTGAGGTCCTTGGTGAGCATGTGGGCCACGTCGATCCTGAAGCCGTCGACTCCGCGGTCCGACCAGAACCGCAGGGTTGTCAGGAAGTCGGCGCGCACCTCGGGGTTGGACCAGTTGAGGTCGGGCTGCTCGATGGCGAAGTTGTGCAGGTACCACTGGCCGTCGGCCACCCGTTCCCACGATGAGCCCCCGAAGGCTGCGACCCAGTCGGTGGGCGGCAGCGCGCCATCCGGCCCGCTGCCCTCGCGGAAGATGTAGCGTTCCCGCGCAGACGACCCTCGACCGGAGGCGAGCGCTTCCTGGAACCAGGCGTGCTGGTCCGAGGTGTGATTGGGCACGATGTCGACGACGACTCGAATGCCGCGCGCGTGCAGGGCGTCGAGCATCGCGTCGAAGTCAGTCAGGGTGCCGAGTCGCGGATCGACGTTGCGGTAATCCGCCACGTCGTATCCGCCGTCAGCCAGCGCCGACGGGTAGAACGGACTCAGCCACACCGCATCAATGCCGAGGTCGTGCAGGTAGTCGGCTTTCGAGGTGATGCCGGGAAGGTCACCCAGACTGTCGCCGTTGGCGTCGGAAAAGCTACGGGGATAGATCTGGTAAACCGCGGCCTGGCGCCACCAGGGTGCCGGCTCGCTGATCGGATGCTGGGCGGGCGCCTGAGCGACGTCGACAATGCTCACGGGTTCTCCTTGTGGTCGAGGTTGGGTAGGGCTGAAGCGGTAGGGGTGGTCCTGGCGGGGTGGGAATTCGGGAGGGGCGTCAGCCCTTCACCGCGCCCTGCGTGACGCCTTCCATCACCCAACGCTGGGTGAAGAGGTAGACGATGATGGCGGGCGCCATCGCCATCAGGTACGAGGCGAAGGAGACGTTGTAGTTGTTGCTGAACTGGGTCTGGAAGATGCTCTGCACCACGGGCAGCGTCTGCAGCGCGGGGTTGGAGGTGATCAGCGACGGCATCATGAAGTCGTTCCAGGAGGCCAGGAAGGCGAAGATACCGACCGTGGCGCTCATCGGTGCCAGCAGGGGAAAGATCAGTCGCCAGAAGGTCTGCCAGGTGGTCGCGCCGTCGAGGCGAGCGCTTTCTTCCAGTTCGGACGGGATCGAGCGGAGGAAGGCCGTGAACAGCAGGATGCTGAAGCTCAGCTGGAACATGATGTGCAGGATCGTGACCCCGACGGGGTTGTCGAGCCCGAGCAACCCGGTCAACTGAATCTGCGGAAGCGCCACCACCGGGAACGGAATGAACATCGCCGCAAGCAGATAGAAGAACGAATAGCGAAACAGCTTGCGGTCCCAGTTGCGCGAGATCGCGTACGACGCCAGAGCGCCGAGCAGGACAGTTCCGATGACTGTTCCCGCCGTGACGACCACGGAGACGCCGAATGCCGCGGGGAAGTTCGTGAGATTCCACGCGGTGACGAATCCGTCCACGCTGAACGGGGCGGGCAGCGAGAAGGCATTGCCGTCGACAGCCTGCGCCTGGGTTTTGAACGCCATCGAGACGGTCACGTAGAGCGGAACGACGACCGTGATGGCGCATAACAGCAGCACGATCATGAGGGACATGCTGGGCTTGTTGCCGCGGCTCCGCACGGCCGAGGCGGGTCTGCGTCGCGCCTTGCCGTCCTCGAGTGTTGCGGTGGCTTCAATGCCCTCGGCGATGAGGGCAGGCTGCGTCGACATTAGATTGCGTTCCTTCCACGAGTGATCCGGAGCTGGAGCAGTGAGATCACCACGACGATGACGAAGAACATCGTTGCGTTGGCCATCTGGTAGGCGTAGTCGCCTCCGGTGAAGCCCGTGACGATTGTCATCGGGATGCTTCGGGTGGCGGTGCCCGGACCGCCGTTGGTAAGACCGACGATGACGTCGTAGGCATTGAGGAAGTTCTTGAAGCCGAGCAGCACGTTGATGATCACGTAGCCGACCACCAGCGGGAGCGTGATCCGCAGCAGCTGCTGCCACTTACTCGCGCCGTCCAGATCGGCCGCCTCGTAGACGTCCCCTGGTACGGCCAGGAGCCCTGCGATGTAGATGAGGAGCGTCCCTGGGATTGCCTGCCAGGCGGTGACGATGACGATGCCGATCCAGGCCAAATCCGGGTTGGCGAGGATGCTCTCGCTCAGGACGCCGATTCCGGTCGCCTGCCCGAACGCCGGGAGCGAATTGGAGAAGAGGAAGTTGAAGACGTAGGCGATGATGATGCCAGACACCACCATGGGGATCACGAACACCGTGCGGAGCGCTGTCTTCAGCCTGATCTTCGCCGTCAGGCCGACCGCGAGGAGAAAAGCGATCGCGTTCACGAGCACCACGGTGACGGCGGCGAAGCCGAAGGTGAAGAGGTAGCTCGACAGGATGGCGGGGTCGGAGAACATCGCGATGTAGTTGATCAGCCCAACGATCTCCCACTCGCCGAAACCGATCGAGTTGGTGAAGCTGAAGAAGATGCCGATGATGGCCGGCACCGTGATGGCGAGAGTGAAGAGCAGAAGACTCGGCACCAGAAAGGCGTAGTAGATGCCTTCAACCTTGCGCCTCGGACGCCGGGGCACAGTCGTCGTTGTCATGGCCAGTTCCTTATCTGTCGGCTAGCGGCGGAGCGCTAGTCGCGCCCAGTCGGCGTCGAGGGTTTTGAGGGTGCTCTCCACGCTGCTGCCCAGGGCGATGCCCTGCAGGTAGTTCTCCGTGGGAATGGTGAGTGGGATCGCTCGTGACGCTCCCTGGTAGAAGTCGGCGGCCTCGTAGTACTCCTTCATACCGACGATGCGCGGGTCGGTGACCGGCGCGGCATCGGTCGTGGTGCCGTAGCCGAGTTGAGCCGAGTTGTAGGCATCCATCACGTCCTGCTGAAAGAGATAGCTGAGGAACTCGCGGGCGGCTTCCTGATGCTCCGACGCCTCGGGGATCCAGGCCGCGAGGTCGATGTTCACCCGCACCTGAAGGTCTTCGGGGTCGTCCGTCATCGGCAGGGGGAAGGTTCCGAGTTCCAGGTCGGGGGACGTCTTCGCGATCTCGCCGAGGGCCCACGGTCCCTGCAGGTACATCGCCGCTTCTCCCTTGGCGAAGGCGAGGTTGCCGTCGCCGTAGCCCTTGCTCGCCGCATTCGCGTTGGCATAATTGTCGATGAGCAGCTTCATCCGGTCGACGGGGTCGGCGAGTGTCTTCTGGAACGAGACCGGCGACTCTGGACCGACCTCGGTGCCGAGCTCGTTCATCTCCTCGTAGAAGTCGGCCACGTCGACCTCGCCACCGACGGTGTAGTCGAACCAGCCCTGCGCCACGGTCCACGGATCCTTGAAGGTGCCGTAGAACGGGGTGATCCCCGCGGCCTTGAGCTGGTCGCACACGGCGATCAGCTCGTCATAGGTCTCGGGGACCTCGAGTCCCTGTTGCTCGAACATCTCGGTGTTGTAGATGACGGATGCCGCCATCACGGAATACGGCAGAACACTGGTGCGACCCGGGTAGGTGGCGTACTGGCCGACGAGGTCTTGAACCTCGGGAAGGATGCGCTCCGCTTCTGGCATGTCGGACAGGTCGCTCAGGGCGCCACGTTCCATGAAGCGGGCCATCTCCATGTTGTAGTTGAGCAGACCCAGGTCGGGCGGGTTGCCGCGGAGGAACCCGGCCTGCAGGTTGGACGACGCGTCGAGGATGACCTCGACGTCATCCTGCGAGGCGTTGTATTCCTTGATCAGTTCCCGGAAGTACGGGATCGCTTCGGGCTTCGTGAGGTGAAAGCTCACGGTCTCGGGTGCATCGCCTGGCGCGCAGCCCGTGAGCGTTGCCCCAGCCAGCAGCAGACCAAGGGAAGCAGCGAGCACCCTGGGTGTGCGGCGAGTGGTTCGGTCCACGTCATCGTCCTTTCAAAAACCGTCATTGGTCATCATTCGATTAGTTGGACTATTAGATTTAGCTATCAAATCAATAGGACTGCCACAATAATGCAACAAAGGAATATGAGAGTCAAGAGGTTTTTCGCCATGTTGAACGCCGTCGTCCCGGAGTCACGCGCCAGCCTGCACGCGATGCTCGACTTCGCCTGGGCCGCCGGCGCCTTCGTCAGCACCGACGCCATGGAGGCGACCGGGCTGACGCGGTCAACGGCCATCGCTGCGCTCGACGAGCTCATCAACTTCGGCCTGCTTCGCGAATTACCCAACTCCCGCGCCGTCGGCCAGTACAGCAAGGGGCGGCCAGCGCGCCGATTCGAACTGAGGCCCGAGGCCGCCGTGGTCATCGGCATGGATGCGGGCCGATCGCATCTCACCACGACAGTGGCCGACCTTCGCGGTGTGCCACTCGCCCAAGAAACCACTGAGTTGACCGCCGCGAATGAGGGCACCCACGAGCGCCGAGCCGCCGTGGTCGCCGCCATCGACTCGGCGTTGATCGCTGCGGGTCGCTCCCGCACCGAAGTGCTCGCCGCCTGTGTCGGAGTTCCGTCGCCGGTGGACTCTCACGGCAGGTCGCCCGAGCAGCGTGAGGGCTTCTGGCGCCGTATGAACCCGGACCTGCGCGAGCTGCTCGAGGAATGGGTGCCGATCGTGAGGGTTGAGAACGATGCGTCCCTTGCCGCAGTGGCCGAGGGTGCGACCGGAGCTGCCGTCGGGCTGGAGAACTTTGTGGTTTTGCTGGCCGGTGACCGCTTGGGCGCCGGCGTGGTCGTCGACGGGCATCTGCTGAGAGGCGCGCACGGCGGCGTCGGTGAGATGAAGGCGTTCGACTTCGTATTCGGAGTCGAGTCGGCTGCGGGAATCGGCCTGAAACTCACCGACTGGGTGGTGCAGGCTGCAACCTCCGGCCACATCCCGCCGGGGCATCCACTGACCGACATTCCCACCGAGCAGCTCACCGGTCGCGCCGTCCTGGATCTGGCCCGGCAGGGGGACCCGTGGTCCAGAGGTCTGGTTGAACGTGCGGGAGCCTTGCTGGCCCGTGTCACGGCGGTCTTCGGCAGCCTCTACGATCCCGAACGGGTGATCGTGTCTGGGGCGGTAGCGGATGGACTCGCCGAGGTGATCGAGGTGGCGCGTGCTCGGTTGCCAACCGAGTTGGACCTCCCCGCGCCCGATCTGAGGCAATCATTGCTCGGCGCATCCGCGGTCGCCACCGGAGCGGTGTCGGCTGCGCTCGAGGCGGCCCGTACGGACGTCCTCCGGCTCAGCGCCGAGGAGCTCCGCTGGCGCGAAGCGGCCAGCTAGGGCTTTCGTGTAGGGCCCTCGAATTAGGCGCCGCCGACGGTGCCGGCTCGTGCACCCATAGTCCGTGGAGAATATAACTATGTATGGGTAACGCGTCGCCAACGCGATATTTGCTGTGTTCGCGGACCGCACGCCGGGGGGATGGGGACGCCGCAGACCCCGACTTCTGGGGGCCCAGGCGAACGAAAAACCCTCGTACAATGATTCGCTGTGGGGGATTCGTCGTTTGAAGAAGAGCTGCGTGCTGCGCTGAGCGAGCAGGCGTGGTCCGCCGCAATCGACTCACTCGAGACGCACTGGGTAGCTCTTACACAGACGAATCAGGCCCTCCTCCTGGAAGTGATTAATGCGCTCCCGGCCGAGGTCCTTGCCGATAACCCGCGGCTCGTTGCGGCGAAGACCTACGTGAACTACCTGCCGGTGAGCGGCGATCGCCGCCCGCTTCGGTTCCAGCATCGGGTGGCACCCGTTCCCCGTGGCCTGCTCGACATCCTCGTCGACCTCACGAGTCGGAGCGTGTCCTCACGGTTCCAGGGCAACATGGCCGAAGCGGTGGCTTTGGTGCGCGAGGCGCACGGGATGATCGCCGACGTCTCCGACGAAGCGATCGCATCCATCCGACCGGTGCTCCCTGACATTCGGCTGCAATGGGCGATCACTCTCGAACTGGGAGGCGAGCTGATCGATGCGAACCGTGCCTACGAACGCACCTTCGATGAAGCGTTGACCTTCGACAACGAGCGGATTGTCACGGAGGCGGCGGGTTCGTTGGCGCTCAACTACGCGCTCTCCGGCAACCGAGGCGTCGCTGAACAGTGGTTGAGTCGCCAGCCGGGAGCCGGGCGTGAGACTCGAGATGGTCCAGCGGAAGCGACGGCCGTTGACACTGTATTGACGGCGGGCGCACTCGCGCGCGCCCTTCTGGCCGTAAATGATCTTCGTTTCGAAGATGCGCAAGAGGCATTGGATGCCGCGCCATCGGCCGACATCGACCGGGAGTCTTGGGCGTTCAGGCTCTTTGTCGAATCCGCATTGGCCAGAGCCTCCGGTCAAACTCAGCAGCAGCTCGCCCGTGTCGGCGCGACACTGTCAACCCAGCCAGAGCGCCTGCGTTCGAGCGGCCTGAACGGGTGGCTGTCCACGATGGCGGTCGCCGAGTTGCAATTGGCGCTTGGCGATATCGGCTCGGCGACTCAGACGATGTCGCAACTCGACGGTGTCACCCTTCCCGCCGCGATCGATCCGGTGCGCCTCGTTCGTGCGTGGGCTGCTCTCCGGCAGGGAGACGCCCGGGGGGCTCTCGTGCTCGCAGCGCCGGGGCTGTCCCAGACGCTGATCAGTCCTCGCATCACCGTCGAACTGTTGGTGCTCGTCGCCGCGGCGAAGCTCGAGCTCGGCCAAATCGAGGAGGCACGCGGGCACTTCGCAGCGGCAATCGACCTCGTGGCCTCTGAAAAACTTGGCATCGTGCTGCTTCGCCTGACCGCTTCCGAACAAGCGACCCTGCTTTCCAAGCACCGGCCGGCGCTCGAACCGCGCATGCTCCGCGAACTCGACTCTCGAACAAGTGCGGTAACGGCACCTCCGGCCGTGCACCTGAGCGAGCGCGAACGAGTCGTGTTCCGCCACCTCGTGCAACGGCGAAGCGTCGCGGCGATCGCTGCCGCAGAGCACCTGTCACCCAACACGATCAAGACCCAGTTGAAATCGATCTATCGAAAACTCGACGTGAACGACCGGGACGGCGCCATCCGAGTCGCTACGACGGCACCCCACCTGCTCGCCTGACCACAAACCGTCAACCGCACCGAAGAAGGCAAGCGCAGCCAAGCCGAATCTCTTGGTTTTGGGCATCGACAGCGCCATGATTCCGAGCTCAGACGCTGGGGCGACGAGTCGATGAAGGCCACCCCGCCCGGTTCGCCAATGGCCGCTGTGCCGCTATCGGCGCCTGTTCTGGCCTGTGTCGAGATAATTGCCGCCTCATCAGCCAGATCGCAGATTCCGCGCCCCCAAAGGGGAGGTGTCCGGCCGCGATGCGCGCCACAGACCGCCTGCTGGGCGAAGGGTGAAGTGGCGGGTGATATTCGCAGATTCCGAGCTTGCGCGGGCGAGGGAGAGGCGAGCATTGGGCGGCAGTAACCCAGCTGCCAGGCATGGCCGTTCTCTGTATGTGCTGTGCCATCCGATCGACCATGGAGACCCCGATCACATGAGACGACTACGTCCTGATTCATCCGCACGACACAGAAATAGGCGACATGTCGCGCGCGGGGCGGTGGCGGCAACCCTCGCCTCGGTACTGGCAATCAGCGGTGCCTCGGCAGCATTCGCAGTACAGTCCGCAGTGCCTGCGGCCCCGAACCCGGCCATGGCGGCACAGTGCGAAGTGGATTTCGCCATCAGCCTGGACCTGTCCAACTCGGTAACCGACCCGCAGCTTCAGCAGGCACGTGAAGAGCTCGCCGAGCTCGCGAACGCGCTCGAGGGCTACCCGGTTCGCTTTGCGGTCACCAACTTCGCGTCGAACGCGCCGGCCACCAACGGTGGAGCCAACGCGCCGCTGCCGCTGACGTCTGTGGCCGACGCCGCCGGCGTCGACGCGATCGTGTCCTACGTCAACGGCCTGCAGCGTCCGGTTCCCGCCCAGGGCGGCACGAACTGGGACCGCGGTCTCGCAGCCATTGCCGGGTCGACCGAGACCTACGACGCGCTCTTCTTCCTCACCGACGGCAATCCCACCCAGTACGCTGACCCCGTCCAGGGCCCGGGAAACAGCACCAATCAGGCGACCATCGACGCTGCCGTCCGCAGCGCAAACGTGGTCAAGGGCGAGGGCACCCGGATCGTTCCAATTGGTGTGAACGACAACATCGCGGGCGGTCAGCTGGCGACGTTCCGCGAGCACATCACTCAGATCTCCGGACCGGTCGAGGGCGACGACTACCACCTCGCCGGATTCGCCGCGCTGGCGAGCACTCTCATCGGCATCGTGAACACGAACTGTGCGTCGATCGATCTGGAGAAGACCGGAACCCTCGTGGACGGCGCCACCGGCGCGGTTGGCGACACCGTGGACTATGACTTCACCGTCACCAACACGGGGACCGTTGCCCTCACCGACGTGACGCTGGCCGACCCGAAGCCTGGTCTGTCCTCCATCGAGTTCGGCATCTGGCCCGGCGCTCCGGGTGTTCTGGAGCCGACACAATCGGTGACCGCGACCGCGAGTTACACCCTTACAGAAGCCGATGTCACGGCCGGAGAAGTGTCGAATACTGCGACTACCTCGGGCATCCCACCGGCCGGAACGGCCGTGACCGATGAGGCTCCGGCCCTCGTCACTTTGCCTGAACTCACTCCGGGAATCTCCCTGGAGAAGACTGGTGTGCTGGCTGGCGACACGATCGCCTACTCGTTCACCGCGACGAACACCGGCAACGTGACGTTGACTGCGGTGTCGATCGCCGACGAGCTCGAGGGCCTGTCGCAGATTGCCTACGGCGCGTGGCCGGCCGCTTCGGGCGTTCTCGCCCCGGGCCAGTCGGTCACTGCCACCGCTTCGTATGCGATCACTCAGGCCGACCGTGATGCGGGCACCGTGGATAACGCCGCCACCACCACGGGAACGCCGCCGAGCGGTCCGCCCGTTTCTGACGAGGACGACTTCGACCAGCCCCTGGCTGGTGCACCTGCGCTGAGTCTGGTGAAGACCGGCGTGCTCGCTGGCGACACCATCGCCTACTCGTTCACTGCGACGAATACCGGCAATGTGACGTTGTCGGCGGTGACAATTGCGGATGAGCTCGATGGCCTGTCGGAGATTTCTTACGGCGTATGGCCGGCCGCTTCGGGCGTTCTTGCCCCGGGCCAGTCGGTGACCGCAACTGCTTCATACCTGGTGACCCAAGCCGACCGTGATGCGGGCACCGTGGACAACACCGCAACGACGACGGGAACACCGCCGAGCGGTCCATCCGTTTCTGACGAGGACGACTTCGACCAGCCCCTGGGAGCTGCCCCGGCAATCTCCTTGGTCAAGACCGGCGCGCTTGACGGCGACACCCTGGACTACGGGTTCATCGTCACCAACACCGGCGACGTCACCCTCAGCGGCGTCACGATCGTGGATGAGCTGAACGGCCTGTCGGAGATTACCTACGGTGAGTGGCCCGCTGCTGCAGGTGTGCTCGCTCCCGGACAGTCGGTGACTGCATCGGCATCCTATTCGGTGACGACCCCGGACCGCGATGCGGGTCTCATCAGCAACACCGCC
Source organism: Cryobacterium sp. TMN-39-2 (assembly GCF_004402745.1). NCBI lineage: Bacteria > Bacillati > Actinomycetota > Actinomycetes > Micrococcales > Microbacteriaceae > Cryobacterium > Cryobacterium sp. TMN-39-2. The sequence continues at coordinate 33,185 of NZ_SOFX01000047.1, read as the reverse complement.
ACGACAACCGGAACACCGCCTCGTGGACCGGACGTTTCGGATGACGACGACTTCGACCAGCCCCTGGACTCGAACCCGGGAATCTCATTGGTGAAGATCGGCGCTCTCGACGGGGACTCCATCGAGTACTCGTTCACGGCCACGAACACGGGCCGTGTGACGTTGTCGTCGGTGTCGATCGCTGATGAGCTCGAGGGTCTGTCGGAGATTTCCTACGGTCAGTGGCCGTCCGTTGAGGGTGTTCTTGCCCCGGGTCAGTCGGTAACCGCGACCGCTTCGTACGCTGTGATGCAGGCTGACCGGGATGCGGGCAGCGTTGACAACACCGCCACCACCACGGGAACACCGCCGAGTGGTCCTCCTGTTTCTGATGAGGACGACTTCGACCAGCCCCTCAGCAGCGCTCCTGCGCTGAACCTGGTGAAGACCGGTGTGTTGAAGGGCGACACCATCGCCTACACGTTCACCGCGACGAACACCGGCAACGTGACGTTGACTGCGGTGTCGATCGCCGACGAGCTCGAGGGCCTGTCGGAGATTTCTTACGGTGCGTGGCCGGCCGCCGAGGGAGTTCTGGCTCCTGGCCAGCAGGTGACCACAACCGCAACGTACGCGGTGACGCAGGTGGATCGTGATGCCGGCACCGTGCACAACACGGCGACGACAATGGGCACCCCGCCCGGCGGCGGCACCGTCACAGACGAGGACGAGTTCGACCAGCCCCTCGGCGGGACTCCCTCGGTGTCGCTGGTGAAGACCGGCGTGCTCGACGGAAACACGATTACCTACACGTTCGTTGCGACGAACTCGGGCACCGTAACCCTGACCTCGGTATCCATCGAGGACGCCCTCGACGGGCTGTCGGACGTGTCGTACGGCGCCTGGCCGGCTGGCTCCGGTGTGCTTGCACCTGGACAGTCGGTGACGGCCACGGCCAGCTACACCCTGACGCAGGCAGACCTTGACGCCGGCATCGTGTCCAACACGGCCGACGTGACGGGCACGCCGCCGCATGGGCCGGTGGTCTCCGACAAGGACACGTTCGATCTGCTGCTCGTCGACGGCCCGGCGATCTCGTTGGTGAAGACCGGTGTGGTTCACGGTGACACGATCACCTTCACCTTCGTCGTGACCAATACGGGCAACGTGTCGCTGACATCCGTTTCGATCGCGGATGAACTGCGCGGCCTGTCGGCGATTAGATACGGTGCGTGGCCGAGCGCCCAGGGTGAGCTTGCTCCGGGTGCGTCCGTGATGGCGACCGCTACCTACGCCGTTACGGATGCGGACAAGTCGGCGGGCTTCGTGAGCAACGAGGCGAGCGTCACCGCGACGCCTCCCACGGGGCCGGAGATCACCGACCGTGACGACGTGAGAGTGAACCTGAAGTCGGTGGGTGCACTCGCGCACACCGGGGTGGACTCAGACCGTCTGCGCGGGGCTGCACTCTTCAGCCTGTTGACCATACTTGTCGGTGCCGCCGCCATGTTCATGGTGCGTCGCAAGCGCACCTGATCTGACGGCACAGAAGCGCCCCCGCAGCCAGCTCCCCAGCTGGCTGCGGGGGCGCCTCCGCGTGTGCTGCGGCGGAAGTGCGCGTGCGATCACCGTGCGCGAGCCGGCACCATGACTGAAGCCGTGACCCTCTGCGTGTACCTAAGTGCTGGAAGAGAGCGCGGCGATGTCCAGTCCAGGTCGGGCGCCGCCGAGAATGCGGTGACCCGCGCCGCGCCGCGCTGGGTGAAGACCGGCGGAACCAGCTCGAGAAGTTCCTTGGGGTCGGCGACCTCCACAGAGCCCACCGGCACATGGTCCAGCTGGAACTCGGCGCTGGTTTCCACCGTGCTCTGCTCCGTAGTGGCCACACCGCAACCGAATCGACCGTAGATCGACGCCTCCGACGCTGTGAGGGTGGCGATCGTGATGCCCTTGCCCTGTGGCCGGCTGGCCGGTTTGGTTTGTCCTAGGCTGCTGCTTCCGGATAACCGGGCTCGCCGGGGGCTGCCGGCTTGAACCGGCGGATCTCGTGACCTCCTGCGCGGAGCGAGTGCGCCTAGACCCGAACCTGACGCCCGCTACGTTGCGACAGAGACCTGCGGGGTGCGGGCGCGTGAACGATAGCTCAGCGGAGATTCACCGACGCGACGCTTGAAGGCGGTGCTGAACGCGCTTTCGGACGAATAGCCGACCTGAAGGGCGAGCGCACGAATCTGAGTGTCCGAGGTGCGGAGTTCACGCTGAGCCAGCAGCATCCGCCAGTTGATCAGGTACGACAGGGGTGGCGTGCCCGCAGCGTCGCGGAACCGCCCTGCGAAAGTGGTGCGAGACATGGACGCCGCGCGCGCCAGGTCCTCCAGGCTCCAGCTCTTGGCGGGTTGTTCGTGGATGAGCGCCAATGCCGGCCGAAGTCGTTCGTCGGTGAGCACCTTCAACCAGCCGGCTGGCATGTCGGGGTCGTGCAGGTATCCGCGGATGAGGTCGAGCAGGAGTAATTGGCCGTACTGGCGGATTGCGAAGTCGGACCCGACGCGGTCGGCCATGATTTCTTCGAATAATCGTTGGATGTGGCCGCGCAGCGCAGCGCCGACGGGGCTCGCCAGACCGACGTGCAGAACCGGCGGCAACGTGCGCAGGAGCAACTCCCGGCCGGTGGGGTTCAGGTCCACGCGCCCGCCGATGAGCACGTCCGCACCATCCGCATTTGCGTCTTCGGCAGACATCACGGAGCCCGCCGACGGCGGTCGCACCTGGATGGGTTCGCCGTCGCCGACCCCGCCCTCGAGCGCCAGCCACGATCGCCCGTTCAGGATCACGACATCGCCCGCGTTGAGCTCGAGGGGCGCGGGCAGGCCATCGGTCGTCAACCGCGCTCGGCCCCGAACCACCGCGATGAACTTGAGGTCGTCGTCGATGTTATTGCGGGTCTGCCAGCGGCCGCGCACGGCCGAACCACCCGACACCACGCTCCTCACCTCGATGAGATCGAGGATGTCAGAGAGCCGGTCGGTCGCCATATCCGAACTATAGGGCAAATAAACCGGACATCACGTTATTCCAAATCCAGCATCCGGTCGGCAGGCTGGGCTGTGCCGCACAAATCGTTTCGGCACTGAAGGAGTACCCATGACCGATCCCATGACCAACCCCATGATCACCCTCGTCACCGGCGGCAACAAAGGAATCGGGCGCGAAATCGCCGCCCAGCTCGCCCACCTCGGCCACACCGTGGTCATCGGCGCCCGGAGCCTTGAGCGAGGCGAAGCGACCGCTGCCCAGCTGCGTGCAACTGGCGGCGATGTCACCGCGGTTGCGCTTGACGTCACCGACCCGACATCGGTCCAGGCGGCAGCCGAGACCATCCAGAGCAGGTTCGGGCGCCTCGACGCCCTGATCAACAACGCCGGCATCAGCCACCGGCCCGGCGCGGATTTCGCCGGCCAGATGCCTCAAACCGCCGATCTCGACCATGTGCGCTACGTCTTCGAGACGAACGTGTTCGGTGTCATCACCGTCACCAGCGCGTTCCTGCCGCTGTTGCGCCGGTCATCAGCCCCTCGAATCGTCAACGTGTCCAGCAGCGCGGGCTCGCTGGCGGCGATTTCCGACTTCGCGAACACCGATCCCATCGCTCTTGGCTACGTACCCTCGAAGACCGCGCTGACCGCCGTCACCATGATGTATGCCAGGGCCCTCGTCGCCGAGCGCATCCTGGTCAATGCCGTCTGTCCGGGCTTCGTCGCGACCGACCTGAACAACCACCGCGGCGTACTCACCCCCGCCGAGGGCGCACGATCGGCCGTGCGCATGGCCACGATCGATGCGGACGGCCCCACCGGCACGTTCACCGACGTTCAGGGACCCGTCGCCTGGTAGCGTCCTTCGGGCCGAAGGCGGATCCGGGTGCGGCTGCCCGGGTTCGCATCCGCTTGCTCGAACCCGCCGCGCCGCGCCTGGTTTGCCTGCCGTACACGCCGTCGTCGCCTGCGAGACTCCCGCGGGTCATCCGTAGGTCGCCCGTCGCCACCAGGCTCGGTGAGCATCTGTGAATGAGTGCAGACCACGTTCGTGACCCAGGGGAAGCCATGCCGATTTCGAGACCAGCCCGCCGCGCCACCCTGATCGTGGGGGCCGCCCTCATGGCCAGCTGCGTGGTCGTCGCACCGGCGGTCGCTGCGGCGCCGGCCCCGACCTCCTCGGCGTTCCACCGCACCGCCACCTACCCCGTCTACCTCAACGCCCCCGCGGGAGCCGACGCGGCTGCCGCCACTGCCGCGGAGATCTCCGGCGTCACCGACGACGGCAATACCGTGATCTACACGGATGCCCCGGGCAAGCGGATCGGCTTCCTCGACATCACCGACGTGAACAACCCGGTCGGCACCGGCAGCATCTCCCTGGCTGACCTCGGCCACGCTGATGACCAGCCCACCTCCGTGGCCGTGTACGGCGACTACGTGCTCGTTGTCGTCGACGAGAGCGGCGGAGACTTCGTGTCGCCCTCCGGCCGGCTCGACGTGATCCGCATCAGCGACCGCAGCCTGGTCACCAGCATCGACCTGGGCGGCCAGCCCGACTCCATCGCCATCGGCGCCGACAAAAAATACGCGGCCATCGCGATCGAGAACCAGCGCGACGAGGAATTCACTCCCACTGCCGGTAAGAAGGGCGACCTGCCCCAGCTGCCCGCCGGGTTCGTGCAGGTCATCGACCTGAACACCGACCCCACCAGCTGGGTGACCACCCCGGTTCCGCTGGTTGCCGCCGACGGCGCCGCACTGGCCTCGTTCGTGGCCGCGGGCCTGGACTCGCCCACCGACCCCGAGCCCGAATACGTGACCATCAACAGCGCCAACCAGCTTGCGGTCACCCTGCAGGAGAACAACGGCATCGCACTCATCGACCTGCCCACCAGGGCGATCACCAAGGTCTTCAGTGCCGGCACTGCCACGGTCACCGGCATCGACACCAAGAAAGACAAGGTGATCAACCTCACCGGTCAGATCACGAATGTCCCGCGCGAGCCCGACTCGATCGCCTGGGTCGACGACACCCACCTGGCCACCGCCAACGAGGGTGACTGGAAGGGCGGCACCCGCGGCTGGACGATCTTCGACGCCAGCACGGGCGACGTCGCCTGGGACGCCGGCAACTCCTTCGAGCACCTCGCTGTGGCCAATGGTGTGTACGCCGACAGCCGCGCCGACAAGAAGGGCAGCGAGCCCGAGGGACTGATGGTCTCCACCATCGACGGCACCAGGTACGGCTTCGTCGCCTCCGAGCGCAGCAACTTCGTGGCTGTCTTTGACCTCTCCGACCCTGTGAAGCCGGTCTATCAGCAGATGGTGTTCGCCACCAACGGGCCAGAGGGCCTGCTCGCCGTGCCGAGCCGCAACCTGCTCGTCGCCTCAAGTGAGACCGACGATGCCGGCGTCGGCGTGCGCGCCTCGGTGGCCCTGTACCAGCTCGGCGTCGGCACGCTCGGTAACGCTTCGGCGGGCCAGCCGAGCATCGTCTCCGACGACGTCGACGGCCTGCCGATCGGCTGGCAGGCGCTCGGCGCGCTCAGCGCCAAGCCCGGCGACACCGCCCACATCTACACGGCGAGTGACTCCGCCGTCTCGCCGAGCACGATCTTCACGGTCGACGTGACCGCCGCGCCCGCGCGCATCGACGACAGCCTGGTGGTCACCGAGAACGGCAAGCCGGCCGTGCTCGACATCGAGGGCCTGCACGCGCGCGAACAGGGCGGTTTCTGGCTCGCCGCCGAGGGCGCCACCGGCCCTGGCAACGCGCTGTACCGAACGGATGCCGCCGGTGCGGTGCAGGAGAAGGTGTCGCTGCCCACGGAGATCTCCGACCACATCTCCAAATGGGGCTTCGAGGGCGTCACCGCGACCACCGACGCGGCCGGAAACGAACAGCTCTACGTTGCCGTGCAGCGTCCGCTCTGGGCAGACCCGGCCGACCCCACCACGACCGTGGACGGCGAGGGCGTCACCCGGATCGGTCGTTACGACGTAACCGAGCAGAGCTGGGCCTGGTTCGGCTACCAGCTGGAGGCAGCCGCCGGAGGCGGCGACTGGATGGGCCTGTCCGAGATCGTCGCGGTCGACGAGAACACCCTTGCCGTCATCGAGCGAGACAAACTCAACGGCCCTGCCGCCGCCGTGAAGCGCATCTACACCGTGACCGTTCCAGAGGCAGACCCGGCCGCAGGCACGCTGCCTATTCTGTCCAAAACGCTCGCCTACGACGTGCTGCCTGACCTTGCGGCCACCAACGGCTGGACCCAGGAGAAGCTCGAGGGCCTCACCGTCGGCGCCGACGGCAACGTCTACGCGGTCACCGACAACGACGGCCTCAAGGACGCCACCGGCGAAACGGTCTTCCTCAACCTCGGAACCGCGCCCGAGGTCTTCGGCCTCGTCACGCCAACACCGACGCCCACCGCCACCCCGGTTCCGACGGCGACGGCGACACCGACCCCGGCTCCGACCGACACCGCAACGCGTAAGCCATCCGTCGCTCTCGCAGACGCCGACCTGCGGGTGGTCGCGGGCAGCACCGTTGGCGTCTCCGGTCGCGACTTCACCGCTGACGCCGAGATCACTGTCGTGCTGCACTCGGCACCGGTGCGACTCGGTGCTGTCACGGCGGATGCTGCGGGCGCCTTCAGCAGAACCGTCACCATCCCGGCCAACACCGAAGCGGGCGTGCACCGCATCGTCGTGACGGCCGCAAACGGAGAGACCGCCGAGATCGCCTTCACCGTGGTGGCGGCCAAGAGCGCCACCGCGGCCCTGGCCAACACCGGGGTCAGCTCGCTGGCCCCCATGATCGGCGGCGCACTCGCGCTCCTGGCTGCCGGAGCCGGCACTCTGCTCATCCGCCGCCGCCAGCGGGCCTAAACCGCACCGGTTGCCGCGCGGCCAGATCGTCGAGGAGGTGCACCGATACGACGGGGCACCTCCTCTGCCTCGTTGTGGGTCGTGCGGGGAACCCGAGAGAATGGCCCCATGACTGAAGCCGTTTCAACCCGCGAGGTGTACCGCAACGCCTGGATGACAGTGCGCGAAGACATCGTGCGCCGCCCGGACGGGTCGCAGGGCATTTATGGCGTCATCGACAAGCCCGATTTTGCCATCGTGGTGCCGTATGTCGACGGCGGGTTCTGGCTGGTCGAGCAGTTCCGGTACACCGTCGGGCGGCGGGCCTGGGAGTTCCCGCAAGGCTCCTGGCCGGGTGAGAACGACGGCAGCCAGGAGGACCTGGCCCGCGCCGAGCTGCAGGAGGAGACCGGGATGCGCGCCGGCGAGGTGCGACACCTGGCGCACTTCTACAGCGCCTACGGGCACAGCAGCCAGGGCTGCGACCTGTATCTGGCCACCGAGCTGACCCCCGGCCCGCCGGAGCGGGAGATCACCGAGCAGGACATGGTGCACCGCTGGTTCAGCGAAGACGACTTCCGGCGCATGATCCGAACGGGCGACATCGTGGATGCGGCGACCATCGCGGCCTACACCTACGTGCTGCTTGACCGGCAGGCCTGACCCGCTAGAAGTGCGTCAGGCAGTGGGCGGGCCGCTCGACGGCGAAGAGCCTGGCGGCCAGGAACGCTGCACCCGACGTGTGTTCGCGCACCCTGTTCGCCGCCGCCAGCGACACGGGGTTCACCGCGCCCAGGTAGATCGAGGAGAGCGCGGCGATGTCCAGTTCCAGGTCGGGCGCCGAGGCTGATTCGGTGACCCGCGCCGTACCGCCCTGCACCTCCAGTGCGAAGGTGCCCGCCGTGAGACCCAAACCGTCGGTGACTCTCAGCACCACGGCGCCGTCGGTGGCGAAATGGCGCGCTTCGAGGGCCTGGCGCACATCGAGGATGCGCAACCAGAGCAGGTCCCGCGGGTTCGTCGCAGACACACATCGCGGATCAGTCAAGGCCCAAGTGAGCGGGTTGTCCGCCGGCGCCTCGTTCCAGGTGACGCGCTCCACCAGATCGATGGCCGCCAGATACTGCCAGAGCTCCAGGTAGCCCGCCGGGGTGGCGGCCACCAGATCCACAATCTCCATCGTCGCGGGCGTCTTGTCCCAGCCGCCGAATCGGTACGAGACATAGCCGTCGACCGAACCGTCGGGCGCGTAGTGCAGGGCCGCCTTCACCTTGGCATCGGGGCCGCCCTCGCGGCTCGACGCCCCGGCAGCCAGCTGGCGGTAGAACTCCTGACGTCCGATGGACCCCGGCTGTTCGCCGTGCAGCCGGGCGAAGACCTGTGGCGCCAGCTCGAGAAGGACCTTGGGGTCGGCGACCTCCACAGAGCCCACCGGCAGGTGGTCGAGCCGGAACTTGGCGCTGGTATCCACCGTGATGCTCTGCTCCGAAGTGGCCACACCGAAACCGAAACGGCCATAGATCGACGCCTCAGACGCGGTGAGGGCAGCGATCGCGATGCCGTTGCCCTTGGCCAGGGTGAGGTCTTCGGTCATCATGCGGCGGAGCAGCCCGCGACGACGGTGGGAGGTGCGCACTGTCACGCCGGTGATCAGATGCGCATCCAGCAACCTGCCGAACCCGATGTTGAGCGTGCTCGGCTGGGTACCGAACGTGGCCACCGGCACGTCGCTGCCCAGCGAGTGCGGGGCCGGCTGGCCGGTTTGGTAGGCGCCCGTGTAGACGGCGCCGTCCACACGGCTCCTGGCGATGGACTCCTGCACCCGCTCGTCGCTGCTGCGCTCCTCATGGAATCCGAACGAGACTGCGCTGTCCCAGGCTGTCGCTTCGGGGTATCCGGGCTCACCTGGGGCTGCCGGCTCAAACCGACGGATCTCGTAATCTGCATTGATCAAGGACATGGATCCGAGTCTAGGGATACCAGCCTTGGGCCACTCGGTGACCGCTTAGAACGGTGGGTTCTCGGGCACCGGTGGGGTCGGCTTCCGACTCGGTCGCTGCCGGGGCATCAGGTAACTCTCGTCGGCGGGCCGCTTCCGGGTTTTCGGCCCCACGACCGGTGGCCGGGGTCGGGGTGGTCCCATCGGGTTGGCCGGGTCGGTGCGGTAGCTGCGTTTGCCGGGCGAGGTCCAGTGCAGGATCCCGCCGGGTTCCTGCGTGACTCGCCACTGGCTGAGGTGTTTGAGCCGGTGGTGGGGTTCGCAGAGGTGGGCGAGGTTGTCGCAGTCGGTGTTGCCGCCACCGGCCCAGGGGTCGGTGTGGTCGACGTCGCTGGTCACCGCGGGTCGGGAGCAGCCCGGGAACTGGCAGGTTTCATCGCGCACCCGCAGGTATTTCTTCATGGCCTTGGTGTTCTTGTGCTGGGTCTTGCCCAGCGAGAGCACCACCCCGGTCTCCGGGTGGGTCAGCAGCCGGGTGAAGCTCGGTGCGTGCCCGGCGATCTCCCGCGCGACCTCCGGCGAGATCGGCCCGTACCCCTCGAGGGTGCCGGGTTCCTCGTCCAAGCCCAGCAGGGTCAGCACGGGCACGGTGACCATCACCGTGCCGCGGATGCCGGCGCCCATCCCGTCGGGCGTGATGCCGTCCAGGAGTAGGGCGGCGGTGATGTCGGCGCGGAGTTGGTCGAGGGTGCGGGTCGGGTGGTCCTCGGCAGGGTCCGGCGCGATGCCGAAGGCGGCGCCGTTGCTGCCGGCGTCATCCGTTTTCGGTGCGGGGTCGCCGAGGTGCGTGAGCTTCACGGCCATGCCGTTGATGCGGTCGTAGGCGGCCTTGGTGTCGTGGGCGGTGCCGTACCAGTGCAACCAGCCCATCCCGTCCGGGGCGGCCTCCCACCGGCTGTGCCGCTCGGTCAAGGCGTTCGTGCTGCGGGCCACGATCGACTCCGGGTGCAGCCGCTCCCGCAACCGGCGGGCCTTGTCGCTGAACCGGGACACCGGCAGGCGCTTGGCCTCCGGCAGCACCTTCTCTTCGAACGCCGCCTGGTCCTCCATCGGCAGGGTGCGCATCTGATCGACGAGCACGGTGGCGTGCCGGTAGCTGATCTCTCCGGCGGAGAGGGCCTCGAAGGTCGCCGGGGCGGCCATGAGCCAGAGGGACTGATCCATCAGGTGCTCCACGGTGCGCTCGGACAGGCGCAGCAGGCAGGCGGTCTCACTGACAATCGTGCGGCGGGCCACATCCCGGTCGTCCCACCGGTTGTAGGCGGCGGCGCGGGCCTGGTCCTCGGTCAGGGTGGCCGCGTTCACGTCGGCCAACCGGATGCTCTCCGGGTTGCCGTGCAGGCGGGAGGAGACCTGCGGGTCCTCACTCCAGCCCTGCAGGGCGACGAGTAACTCGGCCTGCCGGGCCTGCGCGATCGCGATGGCGCGGGCCTCGACCGCGATCAGCTCGGTGCGGCGGGCCAGCTCCGAGCAGACCAACTCGTCCAGCGCCAGATTGGGGACGTACGGCTCGAAAGCGGCGGGTTCGACTCCGGCGGGCTCGGCTGCGGCAGGTTCGGTCGCGGTGGATTCGGGCGAGCTGGTTTCCGTCGACCCGGGTTCGGTGGGGTCGACAGGGGAGGGGGTGGAGCCAGGTGGAGCGGACCCCGGAGAGTGGTGGTCATCATCCGGAGCGGGCGGTACTGCCTGGTCGGGGTTACTCATGATGAGATCGTCTCACCTACCACCGACACTGCCGAAGGCTCCGCGAGCTGTGAGAAAAGCCCCAGAAATCTCGAGATTCTGGGGCTTGACTCCCAGTTCGCGAGAGGGCGTCAGGGGGTCAAAACGACCTTGATGCACCCGTCGTCCTTGGCGCTGAAGGTCTCGTACATCTCCGGGGCGCGATCCAGCGGCACCCGGTGGGTGACGAGGTCCATCACGCCGAGCGGGTCGGTGGGGTCCTCCACCAAGGGCAGCAGATCGCCGACCCAGCGCTGCACGTTGCACTGGCCCATCCGCAGCTGGATCTGCTTGTCGAACATGTTCATCAGCGGCATCGGGTCGGCCACACCGGAGTACACGCCGCTCACCGAGACCGTGCCGCCGCGGCGCACGAGGTCCAGCGCCATGTGCAGCGCGGCCAGGCGGTCAACACCCACCGTGGTGAAGACCTTCTTGGCCACCGCATCCGGCAGCAGCCCTGCGGCGTACTGGGTGAACGCGGCGGCGGGGTTGCCGTGCGCCTCCATTCCCACGGCGTCAACGACGGAGTCCGGGCCGCGACCGTCGGTCGTCGCCCGCAGCATCGCGACGATGTCGTCGTCGAGGTCGAACACCTCCACACCGTGCCGGGCGGCCATCTCGCGGCGCTCCGGCACCGGGTCCACACCGAGCACCCGGAAGCCCAGGTGGCGTCCGATGCGGCTGGCGAACTGGCCCACGGGGCCCAGGCCGATCACGGCGAGGGTGCCGCCGGCGGGCACATCCGCGTACTGCACGCCCTGCCAGGCGGTGGGCAGGATGTCGCTGAGGAACAGGTAGCGCTCGTCGGGCAGGTCCGCGCCGACCTTGACCGCGTTGAAGTCCGCGAACGGAACCCGCAGGCGCTCGGCCTGGCCGCCGGGAACCGATCCGTAGAGCTCGCTGAAGCCGTAGAGGCTGGCGCCGGTGCCGGAGTCGCGGTTCTGGGTGGTCTCACACTGGGTGGTGAGGCCCTGGTTGCACATGAAGCAGTCACCGCAGGCGATGACGAACGGGATGACGACCCGATCGCCCACCGAGAGGGTGGTTACCGCGGCGCCGACCTGCTCCACGATGCCCATGTTCTCGTGGCCGAGAACGTCGTTCTTGGCCAGGAACGGCCCCATCACGTTGTACAGGTGCAGGTCTGAACCGCAGATGGCCGCTGACGTGATGCGGATGACCACATCCGTGGGCTTTTCGATGACGGGATCGGGGACCTCGATGACCTCTACCTTTTTGGTGTTCTGCCAGGTGAGTGCTTTCACGGTGTCCTCTTCTTTGTACGATCGGGCCGCGGTTGCGGTGCCGCCCGGGTGGGGCGAATCTCACCAGCCTTGTTCAGGCAGAGGAGAAACTCAAGGAAGCTGGACGTATCTCCAGGCTTGGCGCCGAGGCGTGACGAATCGGGAAATTCCCCGTCGCACCAACGGGTGTGCGCGGCCGCAGCCGGGCAGAGGTCGCTTCCATCCCTATACCTAGAACTGCTAGGGTTCATGCATTGCAGCTCTAGGTATAGGAGGCGCCATGCGCATCGAGAAAGACCTGGTCGCCGCCGCGGCCACCCCGCTGGTGCTGGGGATTCTGATGGACGGCGACCTCTACGGTTACGCCATCCTCAAGCGGGTGAGCGATCTCAGCGGCGGCAGCATGCAGTGGACCGACGGGATGCTCTACCCGTTGCTGCACCGCCTCGAACGGCTCGGCTACGTGACCTCGCTCTGGGGCACCTCCGACGCGGGCCGCCGGCGCAAGCACTACGCCATCACCGACCTCGGCCGGGAACAACTGGCCGAGCGGCAGGAGCAGTGGACCGTCGTGGCGGATGCCCTCCGCCAGGTCTGGCAGGACCGGCCCCGGCCGACGGCCGTGACGGAAGGGTGGGCCTGATGAACCTCGACGCCGACCTGGAAGCCCAGATCGATAGCTGGCGCGGCTACGTGCAGCGACGCCAGGCCATCGCCACCGCCGACGTGGAGGAGCTGGAAGATCACCTGCGCGAGCAGATCGAAGACCTGCTGGCCACCGGGCTCGACCACGACGAGGCCTTCCTCGTGGCGATCAAGCGGCTGGGCAACCTCGACGCCGTGTCCCGCGAATTCGCCAGGGAACACTCCGACAGGCTCTGGAAACAACTCGTGCTCCTGCCCGACGCCGCCGGCGACAGCCGCGCGCCGGCCTGGCGGGAACTTGCCGTGGTGGTCGGTTTCGCCCTCGGCGCGGGCCTGGCCGTCAAGGCCGGCCTCACCTGGTCCGACGGCGGCACGGGCCTGGTCCGAAACCTCGGCCTGCTGGTGTTCCCGTTCCTCGCCGCCTACTTCGGCTGGAAGCGTCGGCTCACCGTGCCCGTCGCGGCAACCCTCGTCGTCTCGTTCGCCGCCCTCGCGGTGCTGCTCAACGTCTACCCGTTTGCCGCCGGCGGCTCCACCGAGTTGCTCGCCGCGCTGCACGCCCCGGTGCTGCTCTGGATGCTGGTCGGGATCGCCTACGTCGGCGGCCGCTGGCGCTCCGACGCCCGACGGATGGACTTCGTGCGGTTCACTGGCGAGCTCGCGATCTACTACACGCTGCTCGCCCTCGGCGGAGCCGTGCTCATCGGGCTCACCGTCGCGGTGCTGTCCGCCGTGCGCGTCGATCCCGGCCCGGTGCTGACCGGCTGGATCCTGCCGCTCACGATACCCGGCGCCCTCGTCGTGGCCGCCTGGCTGGTCGAGGCCAAGCAGAACGTGGTCGAGAACATCGCCCCGGTGCTCACCCGGGTGTTCACCCCGCTGACGATCATCATGCTCCTGGCCGTGCTCGCGGTGCTGGCCACCGCCGGCGGGCTGGGCACCGTCGACCGCTACCTGCTCATCCTGATGAACGCCATCCTGGTGCTCGTGCTCAGCCTGCTGCTCTACTCGATCTCCGCCCGCGATTCCCTCGCCCGGCCCGGCGTCTTCGACGTGCTCCAGCTGGTGCTGGTGATCGTGGCCCTGGCTGTCGACGCCGTGATGCTCACCGCGATGCTCACGCGCATTACCGAGTTCGGCTTCAGCCCCAACAAGATCGCCGCGCTCGGCCTCAACCTGCTGCTCCTCGTGCACCTGGTGCGTGCGGCCTGGCTCGCCATCGGGTTCCTGCGCGGGCGACACCCGTTCGCGGCGCTCGAACACTGGCAGACCCGGTACCTGCCCATCTACGGGCTCTGGGCGCTCGTCGTGGTCGCGGTCTTCCCGCTGGTCTTCGGCTTCGCCTGATTCCGCGTTAGGCGGTGCGGGTGACCGGGCTGGATGACCAGCCGGAGACATGGAGGCGCTCGAAGCCGTCCAGGAGCAGGTCGAGGGCGAATTCGAACTCGAACCTGTCGTCACAGCCGTGCGCCACGACCGAATCGTCGTGGGCCGCCGCAGTGCTGATCTGCAGGATGTGGGGATACCGCTCCGCCATCGCCTGCATTCGGGCAGCCTGCACGGCGGGGTCGACGGGTGGCCGGGCCGGGTCGGCGGATGCGTCGAAGAGCTCCTGGGTGAACCCCCACATGCGGCTGCCCAGGGCGTGCATCACGTGGTGGGTGAGGTCCGCCGAGAACCCGCCGGCCAGGAACATCCCGATCGTCGACTCCAGGTAGTCCAGCACCGCCGGGGTGTGTGTGGTGCGCGACTCGAGCACCGACCGGGCCCATGGATGCCGTAACAACATCTGGCGGGCCGAGAGCACCCGCAGTCGCACCGCGGCCTTCCACTCGGTGTCCGGGGCCGGCGGGTCGATCTCGGCGACGATCACCTCGACCATGCCGTCGAGCAGCTCGTCCTTGTTCGCCACGTGCTTGTACAGAGCCATCGGCACAACGCCGAGCTCCTCGGCCAGCCGGCGCATGCTCAGCGCCTCGATGCCGGCCTGATCGGCCAGCCCGACGGCGGCCTGCAGCACCCGATCACGGTTGAGGCGCACCCGCGGGACCACCAGAACTTGAGCCATGTGAGCTCCCTATGAACGAGATCAGTCCTGCCCATTGACAGGAGTACAGCGTACACCTTAGAGTCGCTGCATCCGAGTGTACGCCGTACACCTCAACCGTGAAGGAGCTCTCATGTCTCCCATCCGCCGAACCGCAATTCTCGCCGGTGTACTCTTTCTCCTCACCGAAGTCGGCGCGATCGTCGGTCGTCTGCTCTATGCCCCGGTGCTCAACACGCCCGGTTATGTCCTCGGTACCGGCCGCGACCCGATGGTGGCCGTCGGCGTGCTGTTCGAGGTCGTGCTGGTGATCGCCGTGGTCGGCACCGGGGTGGTCCTTTATCCGGTGCTCCGCCGCCAGAGTCCGACGCTGGCGCTGGCCTACGCTGCCGCGCGCATCCTCGAGGCCGCGATCATCCTGGTGGGCACCCTCAGCCTGCTCACGGTGCTGATGCTGCGGCAGCAGCCGCCCAGTGTCGATGCCAGCGCGCTCGAGGCCGTCGCCGCCGCGTTGCTGGCCCTGCAAGACGGCACCCTGCTGTTCGGTCCGGGCTTCGCGCTCGGCATCGGCTCGATCCTGCTGGCCTCCCTGATATTCACCTCCCGCCTCGTGCCTCGCGCCATCGCGGTACTCGGCCTGGTGGGCGGGGCCATCATCACCATCTCGACGGTGCTGGTGATCTTCGGCCTATACGGCCAGTTCTCCCCGAGCGGGCTGCTCGTTGCGCTGCCCGTGTTCGCTTGGGAGGTGTCGCTCGCACTCTGGCTGATCCTCAAGGGCTTCAACACCGCCGCCGTCGAGCGGATGCCGCAGCGCCGAGTCGGCGCCGACCCGGTTGGGGTGACCTCGTGAGGGCCGCGGTCTACCGGCGGTTCGGCCCCGCCGACGTTGTCTCGGTTGAGGAGATCCCCACCCCGGCGCCCGGGCCCCAGGAGGTGCTCATCCGGGTGCTCGCCAGCACCGTGAGCGCCGCCGACCACCGGGCCCGCTCCCACGACGTGCCGAAGGGACTCGGCCTCCTGGCCGGGGCCGGCCTGGGGTTCTTCAGGCCCCGCCGGCGGGTGCTCGGCATGGACGCCGCCGGGGTCGTCGCAGCGGTGGGGGAGAAGGTCACCAGGTTCGCGCCCGGCGACGAGGTCATCGCCATGCTCGGCGCGAAGTTCGGCGGCCACGCCGAGTATGCCCGGATCGGGCAGGACGGACCGATCACGGCCAAGCCGGCCGGCCTGGGCTTCGACGAATCCGTCGCCCTCGTCTTCGGCGGCATCACCGCGCGGGTCTTCCTGAACCGCGCCGACATCCAGCCGGGCGCGCGGGTGCTGGTCAACGGGGCATCCGGAGCCGTCGGCACCGCGGCCGTGCAACTGGCCAAGAACCTCGGTGCGCACGTGACCGCGGTCTGCGCGGCGCGGAACGCCGCCCTGGTCACCGACCTGGGCGCCGACAGGGTGATCGACTACCAGAGCTCGGACTTCACGACCGGATCCGACACCTACGACGTGATCATGGACTGCGTCGGCAATGCGTCTTTCGACAGGGTGCAGCGGCTGATCACCCCCGGCGGAGCCCTGTTGGCCGTCATCACCGACCTCACCGGTCTCCTGCGCGCGAGGTCCCGCACTCGCAGGAGCGGCAAGCTGGTCAGCGCCAGCGGCGTCGACTACCGGGCCGAGGACCTTCGGTTTCTCGTGGGCCTCGCGGAGCAGGGCGAACTGCGACCGGTCATCGACCGCAGTTACGACCTTGACGAGATCGTGGCCGCGCACCGCTTCGTCGACGCCGGCCACAAGCGGGGCAGTGTTGTGCTGCGCATCGCCGGATCAGGCTAGACCGGCCTCAGGCCAACGCGCTCGGGCCAACGCGCTCAGACCAATGCGGCCAGGGCCTCGCGGGCGCGTTGCATCGACGAACTGAGCCCCCACCTGGCCGACAACTGCTCCAGCTCGGCATTCTGCTCGGGTGTGCTGGGGCGGATGCGGGCGTCGAAGTCCGGCAGGTCCAGGTCACGCACGACGTTCACCACGGTCGGGGCCACCGTGAGGTAGTCCGCGGCGGCGAGGATCTTGGCGCGCACGGAGGCGCCCAGCTTCACATCGGGGTCGGCCGCCGCCGCCACGATCCCGTCGAGGTCGCCGTACTCGGCCAGCAGCGTGGCCGCGGTCTTCTCGCCCACCCCGGCCACGCCGGGAAGGCCGTCGGAGGCGTCGCCGCGCATGGCGGCGAAGTCGGCGTACTGCGCCGGGGTGACGCCGGTCTTGGTCGTCAGCGTCGCGTCGGTCAGAAGCTCCAGCCGGGCCATGCCGCGGCCGGTGTAGATCACCCGAACGTCGCGGGTGTCGTCGACGAGCTGGAAGAGGTCCCGGTCGCCCGTGATGATGTCCACCGGGATCGACGAGTGCGAGGCGAGGGTGCCGATCACATCGTCGGCCTCGTGCTGGGCGGCGCCGATGATCGGGATGCCGAGCGCGGTGAGCACCTCGCGGATGATCGGCACCTGCGGGGTGAGCAGGTCGGGCACAACCTCGATTGCGGGGTCGGCAGCCACCGAGGGCTCGGCGGCGACCCGATGGGTCTTGTAGGTGGGGATGAGATCGACCCGCCACTGCGGCCGCCAGTCGTCGTCCCAGCAGGCCACGATCTCGGTGGGCTGGAACTCGGTGGCGAGTCGGGCGATCATGTCGAGCAGCCCGCGCACGGCGTTCACCGGTTCACCGGTGGGTGCGCGCATCGAGTCCGGCACGCCGTAGAACGCGCGGAAATACAGGGAGGCGGTGTCAAGGAGCATCCGGCGCTCGGGTTGAGTGGTCACGGCCGCATCTTGCCACACCTGAGGAACCGGCGCAGTGGCCGGCCGCGCCGCTAGCGCGCCTGGGCCACCAGTGCCTCGGCGGAGATGCTGCGGTTCACCACACCGGCCGCCGCAGCGCGCAGGGTGACCGCGTGCGTGCGGGCGTAGTCGCGGAGGGCGTCGAAGGCCTCGCTCATGGTGCAGGAGCGCACCTCGGCGAGAACCCCCTTCGCCTGCTCCACCAGAATCCGGGTGTCCAGAGCGAGGTGGAGCTGCGCGGCCACGACCTCGGGCTGCCGGAAACTGCGCTCGTGCAGGATGCCGACTGTCGCGACATCCGCCAGGGCCTGGGCGAGCTGGGCGTCGCGGTCGCTGAGCGCGCCGGCCTCCGTGCTGAGCAGGTTCATCGCGCCGATGACCTCGCCGTGCAGCCGGAGTGGGGTGGCGTGGGCCGCCCGAAAGCCCTGGTCGAGGGCGGTGCGGCGGAACCGCGGCCAGTCGCGGGGGTCGGTTTCGATGTCGGGAACGCTCACCACCGCCCCGGTCTGGTAGCAGTCGATGCATGGGCCGGCGCCGGCGGCGACGATCATGACCTCGACGATTTCAGCCTCTTCGCTGGTCGAGGCGACCAGTTCGAGCATCCCCGTGCCATCGGCCAGGAGGATGCCGCCTGCCTGTACGTCGAGAAGCTGGGTGCAGGTGTAGACGAGGGTGGACAGCAGATCGACGATGTCGTAGTCGGCGACCAGGCTGCCGGCCACGCGCACAAACGCGTCGTTGATTCTTTCTTCACGGGTGTTGTCAGCCGCGTGGTCTATGGCGTGCATGTCATACCTACTCTGGGAGCTCTGCGAAATTGAGGCGCCGGCTGACGACGGCGTGGGCAATCTCTTGGACGGTATATCCGCTAGAAAAAGCGTAGGCCCGGATTCGTGAGAAAGCATCCGTTGCGTTGATATCCAGCTGGCCGAGAACCATCCCGGTGGCCTGGTGGATCTCCCGCCGGGATTCGATCGGTGCCTCATCGTCGGATGATTCGTGTTCGGCGAGGACTATCGCACGGCGGAAGGCGGGCCCGGCGATGGCGCGACACAGGGAGGTGCCCAGTGCGGCGGCCTGGTCATCGAGGGCCCCGGGGGTGGTGCGGTAACAGGTGACAGTGCCGGTGCAGGCCGCTCCCAGCATGAGGGGAAAGGTGAAGACGGCGCCCACGGTCAGCTCGGCAGCGCTCCGCAGGAATGCCGGCCACCGGTCGGTCAGCGCGAGGTCGGGAACCGATATGAGCGATGCGGTCCGAAACGCATCGAACTGGGGACCTTCACCCAGATCGAATTGCATTTCCTCCAACCGGGCGGCCGTGGGGTCGGTGGCGTGGATCAGTGAGGCGCGGCGGTCCTGATCCATCACCGAAATGGCCGCACCCGTGATCGGCAGGAGTTCCAGGAACGGGGAAGCCAACTGCCCGCCCGTCATTCGGGGTGTCCCCGAGACTTCACTCATCAGCACCGCCAGCCGTGTCCATAGTGTCAAAAGGGCACGTGTCATCGAAACGAGTCCGAACCTAAGGTCAACGTTAGTCCTGTCTGGCCCGGCTCGACCAGTCCGAACCGGCTGCGATCCCGGATGCCCGGCGGTACTCTCGTGAGTCCCGACCCACGGCGGCCGATGCTGCCGCTTCTCTTCACGGAAGGTTCAGCCCATGTCGCACTCCTCTCCGGTTCCGGACGTACCCGGCGGCGCCCCCGACGGTCGCGGCGAAACCCCGAATGAGCGTCTGGACCGCAACTGGAATGAGCTGCTCCAGGAGCTCAGGGTCATCCAAACTGGAACCCAGATTCTCACCGGCTTCCTCCTGGCCGCGGTCTTCCAGTCCCGGTTCGAGGACCTCGATGCGTTTCAGCGCGACATCTATCTGGTCCTGGTCGCGACCTCGGTTCTGACGACCCTGGTGGGCCTGGCTCCGGTGAGCCTGCATCGAGTGCTGTTCCGCAAGCACGCGAAGAGCCGCATCATCCGATACACCGACTATTTCGTGCAGGCCACGCTCGCCGGGGTCGCCATCACGGTCGCCGGCATCGGGCTGCTCATCTTCGATCTGGTGCTCGGCCGGGCGTGGGGTGTGGCCTTCGCGGCGTTCATCCTCGTCGTTGTCGCGCTGCTCTGGATTGTGGTGCCGCGCATCATCCGTCGTTCGGCCTGACATCCTGGCCGTTCGGCGCCACGAGCGGTACGGTCGAGCCATCATGAGACTAGGACCGCACCTTCACCGCATCGGCAACGACATCGTGGCCGTCTACCTCGTCGACACTCCCGAGGGGGTGACCGTGATCGATGCCGGACTCGCCGGCCAGTGGCGGGACCTCGTCGCCGAGCTGACCGGCATGGGGCGCACCCTCAGCGACGTCAAAGGCGTCATCCTCACGCACGGTGACGGCGATCACGTCGGCTTTGCCGAACGGCTCCGGCGTGATCACGGCGTGCCGGTCTACGTTCACCCGGGCGACGCGGCTCGCGCGAAGGGCGGCCCCAAGCCGGCGAACGGTCGCCAGTCGATGAAGCTGGGCGCCACCCTGGGCTTCGCGGCGTACTCCCTGCGCAAGGGCGGGATGCGCACCACCTACCTGACCGAGACCGTGGACGCGAACGACGGAGACACGCTGGACCTGCCCGGTGCGCCCCGAATCATCGGCCTGCCCGGGCATTCCGAGGGCAGCATCGCGATCCATGTGCCGATTGCAGACGCCGTTTTCGTGGGCGATGGGCTCACGACCCGTCACGTACTCACGGGCAAGACGGGGCCTCAGCCGGCGCCGTTCACGGATGAGCCGGAGCAGGCGATCGCATCGCTTCGCGCCATTCTCCCCACGGGGGCCACCTGGGTGCTGCCCGGACACGGCACCCCGTGGAACGCCGGCGTTGCGGCGGCCGTCACCGCCGTAGAGAAGGCCGCCCGGGTCTGACGCCAACTCAGACACCACCAATGCTTGACGTGACACCATCGTGGTGTCATGATGGTGGCATGGAACTTGGACCGTACGTCAATGACCTTCAGCGTCAGCTGGTGGATGCCGCGGAGAACGGTGCGGAGGACACTCGCGCCGTCGCCGAGCGCCTCGCCGCCGGGCTGGATGCAGCGGCGCGGCTCGTGCTCCTCGATGTGCTGTCGGCCGCGGTGGGCGAAATTACCCGCGACCTCGCCCCCGGCTCCGTCGACCTGCGGCTGCGCGGCCGCGAGATCGAGTTCGTCGTCACTGCGCCGAACACCGAGCCGGAGAGCGACGAGCGGCCCGCCGCATCCGTCGACCTCGACGAGGCGAGCACCTCTCGCACCACCCTCCGTCTGCCGGACGCTCTCAAGGCGCGGGTGGACGAAGCGGCGGCGGCCGACGGTCTGTCGGTGAACACCTGGCTGGTGCGTGCGACGGCGGCCGCTCTGCAACCCAAGCAACGCCGTTCCGTGCAGCGCACCCTGCGCACCGGCGACAACTTCGCGGGCTGGGCGCGCTAACCCGCCCAGCACGCTGAATACTCCAACCACGCGCACCCGCGGGGTCGGTCCGTCGTACCCACATTGCACAGCCCACATTGCACAGCCCACAGAGAGGGACGCATCAGCATGCCCACCTACAACACCCCCAACCCGATCGACCTCGCCATCCATCTGCCGGTCGGCGCAATCGACGTCGTCGCCAGCGACCGAACCGACACCGTCGTGACGGTGTCACCCACCAGCCCGGCCAGGGCAGTCGACCGCCGCGGTGCCGAGGAGACCAGAGTGGACTTCGACGGCCAGCGTCTCACCGTCACCGGCCCGAAGCCCCGCTTCAGCATCATCGGCCCCAGCGAGTCGGTGGACGTGCTCATCGAGCTGCCGATGGGATCGCGGCTCACTGCCGAGATTTCATCGGGCAATGTGCGCGCAACCGGACGCCTCGGCGCCACCCGGATCAAATGCTCGAACGGTGCGGCGGAGGTCGATACCACCGGCGACCTGTGGCTGCGCGCCGGCAACGGCAACGCCACCGTCGGCGCCGCCGAGGGAGACATCGAGATCACCGCCGATCACGGTCAGCTCCGGATCGGCACTGTCACCGGCAACGCGATCCTCAAGGCATCGCACGGCAACATCTCGGTGGGGGAGTCCGGCGGCGATCTCGACGCGAAGCTCTCCTACGGCGACCTCGAGATCACCCGGGCGCTCGCCGCCGTGTCGGCGAAAACCGCCTACGGCAGCATCCAGCTGGGAGAGATCTCGAGCGGGTCGGTGCAGGTCGAGAGCGGCTTCGGCCAGGTCAGCATCGGTGTGCGTCCCGGCGTTCCCGCCTGGCTCGACCTGGCCTCCAAGAACGGCCGCCTGCGCAACGAGCTCGACGGCGACAGTGCCCCAGACCCGTCCGAGCAGACCGTGGCGGTGCGTGCGCGCACCGCGTTCGGCGACATCGGCATCCACCGCGCGCGCTGAGTGCGCGCACCGAAGCGAAGGGTAGAACATCATGACCACCACCGCGATCGCCGTGCAGGGATTGCGTAAGTCCTACGGCAGCAAGACCGTTCTCGACGACGTCGACCTCACCGTGAAGGCGGGCACCGTGACCGCGCTGCTCGGCCCGAACGGCGCCGGTAAGACCACCACCGTGCACATCCTCTCCACGCTCGTGCGGGCGGATGCCGGCACCCTCACCGTCGCGGGATGCGACGTTTCGCGCGACCCCGACGGTGTGCGCGCGGCGATCGGACTCACCGGCCAGTTCTCCGCGGTCGACGGCCTGCTCACCGGCGAGGAGAACCTCCTGCTGATGGCCCGGCTGCGTCACCTCGGCGCGAAACGCTCGAAGTCGCGGGTGGCCGAACTGCTCGAGCAGTTCGACCTCGTCGAGGCCGCGCGCAAGCCACTCGCCACCTACTCCGGCGGCATGCGCCGCCGCCTCGACCTCGCGATGACCCTGGTCCAGGCGCCGAGCGTGATCTTCCTTGACGAGCCCACCACGGGCCTGGACCCGCGCAGCAGGCACACCATGTGGGACATCGTGCGTGGCCTGGTGTCGGAGGGCACCACGGTCTTGCTCACCACCCAGCACCTCGAGGAGGCGGACCAGCTCGCGGACCACATCGCGGTGCTCGACGGCGGTCGCATCGTCGCCGACGGCACGCCCGACGAGCTCAAGAGCCTCGTACCGGGCGGTCACATCCGGCTTCGCTTTGCGGATGCCGCGGCGCTGGACAGCGCCGCCCGCCTGCTCAATCAGTCGGCTCGCGATGGCTCTGCTCGTGATGACGCCGGACTGGTGCTCACCGTGCCCAGCGCCGGCGGCGTCGGCGCGCTGCGCGCCGTGCTGGACCGCCTCGACGCGGCCCATCTCGAGGTCGACGACCTCAGCATCCACACCCCGGACCTTGATGACGTGTTCTTCGCGCTGACCGGCACGAAGGAATCGTCCGGCCGGGCCGATTCGAAGGGAACTTAAGTCATGACCACCATCACCGCCCCGCGCCCGACCGTGCAGGGCAGCCGTCATCGGTCCTATGTCGTGACCGACGCGATCACAATGCTGCGCCGCAACCTGCTGCACATGATTCGCTACCCGGGCCTGTCAGTGTTCACCATCGTGGGTCCGGTGGTGATCCTGCTGATGTTCGTGTTCGTCTTCGGCGGCACCCTCGGGGCCGGCCTGCCGGGCGTGGACCCGGCCGGCGGGAGGGCGGCGTACCTCGCCTACGTGATGCCGGGCATCCTGGCGATCACCATCGCCGGCACCGCCGGCGGCACCGCCACGACGGTCTCGATGGACATGACCGAGGGCATCACCGCGAGGTTTCGCACCATGGCGATCTCCCGCGCGGCGGTGCTCGCCGGGCACGTGCTCGGCAACACCATCCAGGCGATCATCGCCGTCGCGCTGGTGCTCGGCGTCGGTGTCCTGATCGGGTTCCGGCCCACCGCCACCCCCATCGAGTGGCTCGCCACCTTCGGCCTGATCGCGCTGATCGCCTTCGCGATCACCTGGATCGCCGTGGGGATGGGCATGCAGGCCAAATCGGTGGAGACGGCGAGCAACCTGCCGCTCCTGCTGGTTTTGCTGCCGTTCCTCGGCAGCGGCTTCGTACCGACCGAGTCGATGCCGGCCGGGCTGCAGTGGTTCGCGGAGTACCAGCCGTTCACGCCGATCGTGGAGACCCTCCGCGGGCTGCTGCTCGGCACCCCGCTCGGTTGGAACGCTGTGCTCGCGGTCGGCTGGTGCGTGGTGATCACGGTCATCGGCTACGCCTGGTCGATGATCATCTACGAGCGCAAGTCGGTGCGTTCCTAGTCACGCCGCCCGGGCTCTCGCGAGTTGACTTGCGGATCGCGATGAACCGCCCCAGTAACCTGGGCCCATGTCGTCCCTCACTCCAGTGTCGCCCGGCGATACGGCCGACCTGACCGACTTCCTCCGCGAGGTAGATCTGACGCTGAGCGGGCTTGACGCTCCCACGGTGCACCTCTGGATCGAACGGGATGCGGTCGGCAGCATCGTGGCGTGCACGGGATTCGAGCTCAGCGATGACCAGGAGCACGCGCTCATTCGGAGCGTGGCGGTTCATCCACTCACCCAGCGAACCGGCGAGGGCACCCGGCTGGCCCTGTTCGCCCTGGCGCGGGCTGCTGAAAGCGGAGCGCAGCGGGCGTGGCTGTTCAGTCGACGGTCCGGGCCTTTCTGGCAGAAACTGGGCTTCGAGGCTGCCGACCGCGACGACCTCGCCAGGGCGCTCGCCGGTACCCACCAGGTGCAACACTTCGTCCAATCCGGCCAGCTCAGCCGTGAGGTTGCGTGGTCTCGCCCGCTCCGAGCCGGGTAGGGACCGGCAAAAATCCGCACCGGCTGTGGCACATCGAGTCGCCAAGCGGCCGTGCCGTAGCCTGAGCGGATGAGCAGAGCATCCGCTGGGGGCGCCATCGGCGCGGGTCACATCGTTGTATGCGGACCGGTGTCGTGGAACACCCTCGTCTACCTCGACCAGCTGCCGGAGCCGCGCCCGCACGTCACGTTCGCCCTCGAGGATTTCCAGACCGTCGGTGGCACCTCCGCGGGAAAGGCGCTGCACCTGACCGGGCTCGGGCGGGCTGTCGAATGCCAGACCCTGCTCGGCGACGACGACACGTCAAGACGGGTGCGTTCCGTTCTCGAGGCGGCGGGAATCCAGGTGACCGCGTCGGTGGTGCCGGGTGCCGGCGAACGACACCTGAACCTGATGACCCGGGCGGGGGAGCGGGTCTCCGTGTACCTCTCGGTGCCGGCGTTCACCGAACCCGACGTCGCCCAGTTCACGGCGTTGAGCCGGGGCGCCGCAGCCCTGGTGATGGACCTCTCCCAAACCTCCCGAGCCCTGCTCCCCACGGCTATCGCGGCCGGCGTCCCCGTCTGGACCGATGTCCACGACTATGACGGCCGGTCCGAGTTCCACGAGCCCTTCATCCGGGCGGCCGACTACATCTTCATGAATGCCGACGGCATGAGCGATCCGTCGGCGTTCATGCGGGCCCGTGTGGCGGCCGGCACCACGGCCGTCGTGTGCACGCTCGGCGCAGAGGGCGCCATGGCCGTCGACGCCGAGGGCCTGCACCGGGTGGCTGCCGTGCCCGTTCAGGTGCGGGACACGAACGGCGCCGGCGATGCATTCTTCGCGGGTTTTCTCGACGCCACCCTGTCAGGCGCCTCCACGGAGGCGGCGCTCGCCGCGGGCGCCGACCAGGCGACAGTTGCTCTGCGCACGAAACACCTGCACCCGGCGTTGGAGACGCTGTTTCCCTAGCTCGCGGGGTCAGGGGGCGATGCGCCTACTCCTTCGAGAAGGCGTTCGGTTCGAGGCCCGCGATGCGACGGGCGTGCTCCTGAAGCGCCTCGTCAGTCACCTGGTGGCCGCCGTCGGCGAAGCGTTGGCGTAATGCAACCAAGACCTGGGCCTCGTCGTGACCGGCCAGGTCCGCTTCCTGCTGCAACAGGATGCCCGCCACTTTGTCGTCCTCGGTTGTGCTGTGCTGGGCCTGAATCGGTTCGTCCTGGGTGTCGCCGGGCATGCTGTCCTCCGTTGGCAGAAACTCGTGGGGACCATTGTGCCTCACGAAGCTCCGAGCGGACGCAGGATTGTGCACCATGACACAGCCAGGCCCATCGACGGAGGTGTGCGAGGATCGACGAAGAGTGCTGAACCGCGGCACGTGAAGCGGGATGGAGGCAGCATGGCAAGGCCACCAGGCATGGTTGATGTCGCCCGGCTTGCCGGTGTCTCCCATGTCACAGTGTCCCGTGTCCTGAACGGGTATCCGCCGGTGCGGCCGGAGACCCGCGAACGAGTGCAGGCCGCCATCGACGAGCTCGGTTACCGTCGCAACAGCATCGCCCGCGCCCTGAAGAGCGGACGGTCGGCGACGATTGGTGTGGTGATCGCGGGCTCAGAGCTCTTCGAGCTGCCCCGGGTGCTGCTCGGCATCGAGACCGAGGCCAAGGCGGCCGGATACTGGGTCAATCTCGCCAGCTGGCACGGTGGCGACACGGCCGACCTCGAAGAGGCGCTGAGCCGGTTGACCGACCAATCCGTGGAGGCGATCGCTGTGATCGCCGACCGTCCGGTCGCGGTGGAGGCGCTCGAGAACGTGAAGATCACCGTTCCGACCGCCGTCGTGATGTCGGGTCAGGTGGAACGGGCCGGTCTCGGCTTCGTGGAGCTCGATCAGCAGCTCGGCGCCCGACTGGCCGTTCGTCACCTGCTCGATCTCGGTCACACCGACGTCGTGCACCTCAGTGGAGCGCTACGTACCTACGACGCCAGGGCGCGCGTCGAAGGCTGGCGGGACGAGCTGGCGAAGGCCGACGTCGCTGCCCCTGTGGTTCTCGAGGGCGACTTCACCGCCGAGAGCGGTTTTCAGCTGGCCAGTCAACTTGTCGAGCGTGGCGGACCACTGCCGACGGCCATCTTCGCCGGCAACGATCAGATGGCCATGGGCGTGCTCGCAGCATTCGCTCAACACGGCATCCGCGTGCCCACCGACGTTTCCCTGGTCGGGTTCGACGACATGGCGGGGGCCGGCTTCCTGGTGCCGGCGCTCACGACAGTGCGTCAGGACTTCGTGACCCTCGGTGCCCTCTCCATCCGGATGCTCATGGGCATGCTCCAGGGTGAAGCGCCGGCGATCGAGCGGATCCCGCCGGATCTGATCGTGCGCGCCAGCACCCTGCCGCCGTCCCGCTAGCAAGCTCCGGTGTAGGTGAACCCGGTGAACCGGGCGGACGCGATCGTCGGTTGCCCGTTCGACGTGGCGTACGGGCCCAGCACGACGCCCACAAACCCGCCCACACGTTCCGTGCTGAGGTGCCGCCCGTCAACCCGCCCTAGTGGGCGCGGTTCCAGGTCATCGACGGTCGCGAACTCCACGACGTAGCCCAGCCCTACGGCGCCGACGACGATTCGCACGGCACCGTCGGGCACGCTCACCCGGTTGCACTCCGTGCGCACGCTTCCGGCGACCACCGTGAGTACGATCTCGCGCCCATCCTGACCTCGCTGCACCGTGACGGTGGCGTACCCGGTTGCCCCCTGATGGATTGCGTAGCCGGCTTCCTCGCCGGTCGCGGTCGGCTCGAAATCGACCACGAGCGACGAGGTGAACTCCGGATGCGCGTGCCGCCGCCCGAGGAAGGCCGGCCGGCCGACGCCAGCCAGGGTGTCGGGCCGAAGCGCGAGGGTGAAATCGCCGGTGGGATCCGCCACGGCGGGCAGTTCACGCAGCGAGACCCAGCCCAGGCCAGGGCGGCTCGGGGCCGATCGAACCGCCGTCACGGCGGCATCCGGTCCGGCCGCCAAACTGATGCGGGGACGTTCGTCGACGCTGCGCACTTCCCCGATTCCGGGCGCGAAGACCGGGCCCCACGGGGTCCAGTCCACGCGTACCAGGAAGACCTCCCGGCCCAAGAGGTGGTAGCCGGAGACCGGGCGGGTGGCGAGGAGTACCGCCCAGGTCTCGCCATCCGCGGTGTCGACGAGGTCGGCGTGACCGACGTTCTGGATGGGCGTATCGGGGGCCAGGTGACGATGCGTGAGCAGGGGATTGCGGGGGTCACCGAGGTAGGGCCCGGTCACGGTCTCGGCGCGGGCCACGGTGACGGCGTGGTTGCCCTCGGTTCCGCCCTCGGCGGCCACCAGGTAGTACGCGCCGTCCCGCCGGTAGAGGTGCGGGGCCTCGACCCAGGCGCCGCGCATCGCGCCGTGCCACAGGATGTGACTGGGCCCCACCAGCCGCAACGTGGTGAGGTCGAGTTCCCGCATCCAGAGCTCGCCGGGGCCCGTGACCGCCGGTTCGGCCGCATCGCGGCAGCCAGTGAACCAACACCGACCGTCATCATCGAAGAAGAGGGAGGGATCGATGCCCTCGGCCTCGAGCACAACCGGGTCGGACCACGGCCCGTCCGGTTCGGCGGCCGTCGCGAGGATGGTCGTGGCCCCCTGCCGACCGCGGGTGATGGTCGTGACCACGTAGAAGAGCCCGGCATGATGGCGGATCGTCGGCGCCCACAGGCCGTCCGAGACGTGGAGGCCGGCGAGGTCGATGACGCCAGGCCGGTCGAACACGTGACCGATCGGCTCCCAATCGATCAGGTTCGTGCTGTGGAAGATCGGGATGCCTGGCAGGAACGTGAACGAGGAGACCGCGAGGTAGTAGTCGTCGCCCACCCGGCAGACCGAGGGGTCCGGGTGGAAGCCGGAGATGACGGGGTTCGAGAAGACAGGCATGGGTTCCCTTGGGAGACAAAAAGCAGGCTTGACAGAATGACAACGTTAACATCACTATAGATCTCGGCACCACAAGCCACCCAACGCATCCGGCATCCGTCGGAGCGATGACACGTCGAAGGAGATGTGGGATGTCTACTGCCCAGGCCCAGGGATTGAATGCCCGGAGCGGAATCCGGCCCCGCCGCGCGCTCACAATCGGCGGGATCGTGGCGACCGCCGCGCTCGCATTCACGCTGTCCGGCTGCTCCAGCGCCGCCGAGTCCCCCTCGGACGGACCGGTCACATTGGAGTTCTGGACCTACAGCCTCAAGGGCGGTGACCCCGCCGCGGAGGCCATCATCGACACCTACGAAAAGGCCAATCCCGGCGTCACCATCAAGCTCTCTGAGGTCGGCGGAACCGCCGAGACCTCCTCCAAGCTGCTCGCCGCCGACCGCGCAAACGAGACCCCCGACGTCGTACAGGTCGAGTACCGCGCGCTGCCGTCGCTGGTTGTTGCCGGCGTTGTGAAAGACATCACCGCCGACGTCGCCGACTCGAAGGATGCCGTCGACGAGAACGTGTGGGAGCTCACCACCCTGAACGAGCAGGTGTACGGCGTGCCGCAGGACATCGGGCCGATGATGTTCACCTACCGGGCCGATCTGTTCGAGCAGTACGGGGCCAAGGTCCCGACCACTTGGGCCGAGTACGCCGAGGCCGCGGCAGTGATTCGCGCCGCGGACCCGACCGCCTACATCGCGAGCTTCTCGGCGACGCAGTTCGAATTCTTCGCCGCCCATGCCGCCCAGGCCGGAGCCGAGTGGTGGACCAACGACGGCGAGTCCTGGACCGTCGGCATCGACAGCGAGGAGTCCCTGGCCACCGCCGACTACTGGCAGGACCTCGTGGATAGGGATCTGGTCATCGTCGAGCCGCTGCTCACCCCGGAGTGGAACGCTCAGGTCAACTCGGGCAAGATCCTCAGCTGGGCAGCCGCGTCGTGGGTGCCGAGCGTCATCTACTCCGTCGCACCCGACACCGCAGGCAAGTGGGAATCCGCGCCGCTGCCGCAGTGGACGCCCGGCGATGCGGCCGTGTCGTTCCAGGGTGGATCCACCTTCCTCGTGCCCGAGAAGTCCAAGAACGCCAAGGCGGCCGCAGAGTTCGCGGCCTGGCTCGGTGCCTCAGACGAAGGCTCGGAGCTCCTGTTGAGCCTGGACATCTACCCGGGCGGAAACGCCGGTCGAGAAGCGACACTTACCGCCGATCCGCCCAAGCTGATGCCGCAACAGACCGACTTCTACGCGGTCGCCGACCAGGTCATCACGGACACAACCATCCCGGTGACCTGGGGACCGAACGTGAACGTGGCCCAGACGGCGCTCGGTGACGCACTCAATGCCGCCGCGCTGAACAAGGAATCGTTCCGTGACGTGTACAAGGCCACCCAGGCCACCGTGGTCGAAGACCTCGAGAAGCAGGGCTACACAGTCTCAGAGTGATCCGGTTCCGGGGGCGGGGTCACCGCCCCCGGAACCACCCGCAGCTGCCGCCTCCAACCCCAGATCAGGACCGACTATGACCGTCACCGTCGCCCGGACCCCACCGCTCACCGACCGACCGAAGCCCGCACGCCGGCGCTCCCACCGCAGCTCCCTGGTGCCGTGGATGTTCGCCGTTCCGGCGATCCTGTTTTTCGTGGTGTTCCTGATCATCCCGATCGGGTACTCCATCTACCTCAGCTTCCGCGGCTTCCGCGTCGAGGGCGGCGGGGCATTCGGCCGCCGCGTCGAGACCTGGATCGGCTTCGACAACTACGCCGCGGCCCTCACCGATCCCGAATTCGTGGCAGGGCTCGGCCGGGTTCTCATTTACGGCGTCATCGCCATCCCGAGCGTGCTCGGGCTGGCCCTGCTGTTCGCGCTCCTCCTCGACACGCCCCGAGTGCGCGCCCGCAGCTTCTCGCGCACCGCGATCTTCATCCCGTACGCCGTGCCTGGGGTGATCGCGAGTCTGCTGTGGGGCTTCCTGTATTTGCCCAGCACCAGCCCGGTCAACTTCATCGCACGCGAACTCGGTGCCGGGCCGCTGGACTTCTTCGGCTACCCCGCCCTGTATTTCTCCCTCGCGAACATTGCGCTGTGGTCGGGGGTGGGTTTCAACATGATCATCATCTACACCTCGCTGCGTGCCATCCCGTCGGAGATCTACGAGGCTGCCCGCATCGACGGAGCCAACGAGCTGCAGATCGCCTGGCGCATCAAGGTGCCGCTCGTCTCTCCCGCGCTCGTGCTCACCGGGCTGTTCTCGGTGATCGGAACCCTCCAGCTCTATAGCGAGCCCGCGACGCTGCGCCCGATGACCACCACCATCTCGTCTACCTGGGTGCCACTGATGAAGATCTACCAAGAGGCGTTCATGAACGACAACCTCGGCGGGGCGGCAGCGGCGTCGGTCGTGCTGGCGGGCGGCATCCTGCTGTTCTCGCTCGTCCTGCTCCGCTTCTTCCAGCGTCGAACCTTCGGAGAAAACTCATGAGCACCCTCACTCGCTCCCGCACTGCCCCACCACGGCCAGGCTCCCGCCGCATTGATGGCCGCGGCACGGTCAAGCGACGCGCGTCCACCCCGCGGCTGGCCACCACGGTGCTGCTGCTGGGCGCGCTGTACTGCCTGATCCCCGTCGCGTGGGTGGTGATTGCCTCTTCCAAGTCGCCCCGTGAACTGTTCACCACGTTCTCGTTTTCTCCGGGCAGCGGCTTCATCGACAACCTGGTCAGCCTGAACGACTACGCCGGCGGGCAGTTCTGGCAATGGGGCCTCAACAGCCTGCTCTACGCCGGCGTCGGCGCGCTCGCGTCGACCCTCGTCTCGGCGATGGCCGGCTACGCGCTCGCGAAGTTCCGCTTTGCCGGTCGCGACCTGCTTTTCGCGGTCATCCTCGCCGGGGTGCTGGTGCCCGGCATCGTGCTGGCGGTGCCGCAGTACCTGCTTCTGGCCAGCGTCGGAATCGCCGGCTCGTATTGGTCGGTCTTGCTGCCCGTCATCATCAACCCGTTCGGGATCTTCCTCTGCCGGGTATTCGCCGCGGCGGCCGTGCCCGACGACACCCTCGAGGCAGCCCGACTCGACGGTGCCAGCGAGGTGCGGATCTTCGGTGCGATCGCGCTGCCGATGATGTCTCAGGGGCTCGTGACGGTGTTCCTGCTCCAGTTCGTGGGCATCTGGAACAACTTCCTGCTCCCGTTCATCATGCTTTCCGACCAGAGCAAGTACCCCGTCACACTCGGTCTGTACACGTTCCTTTCCAAGGGCGCGGGCGACAGTGACCTCTACCCCCTGGTGATCATGGGCTCGGCGGTCTCGATCATCCCGCTGATCATCCTGCTTCTGGTGCTGCAGCGATTCTGGCGGGCGGACCTCCTGGCCGGCGGCCTCAAGGGTTGAGCAGTCGCTCCTACCAGCGGTTGCGCACGTCTTCCGCCCAGCCCAACAGATCGTCGACCCGGATGCGTCCCAGGTCGGTGTCGACCCAGCCTGAATAGTGGCCGAAACACTGGTGACCGCGGCTGCCGAAGACCAGAAGCTCGGTCTTGCTGGCATGGTCCCAGAACGGGTCGAAACGCAGGTCGAGGCTCGCTCCGTGAATTCGCCACGGGGCGAGCCAGTCGGCTTCGTCGTAGACCCAGTCGAGTTCATCGCTGACCTTGTGGAGCGTTCCGTCGATGAGCACCGCGTTCTCGGTCGAACCGGTTCCGTCCGTCGACGATTCCCGACGCCGCGCCCCAATTCCAGGTCATCTTGTACGGCCAGCGACCGCGGCCGTGGTCGAGCACCGCCCAACTGTCGCCGGCCGGAAGCTCAAACCGGTCACCCTGGACCTCGACCCAGCCCTCGGCCGGACGGGCCACGTCTTTGACGGTGAACTGGAAGCGGCTCTGGGACCACGGAACCACGACGGCCAGCGCCTCGTGGCCGGCCGGACGCACGGCGGTGATGTCGAAGGCCACCCCCGCGGCGCGACCGCGCAGGCGGGTGCCGCCGGGTACCTCGTCGATGTCGATCGTGAGCGACCGGGTGCGCGCCCGGGCGGAAGAGGTGCCGAGGGATGCCGGCAGGGTGGCACTGGATCCCAGCGGTGCGACGGCGCCGCGTTCCATCGTCGTTCCCGATACGCGGTCGTAGATCAGGATGTTGTGCACCGCTGCGTAGTCGAGCGAGGACACGGTCAGAGTCACGATGTGGGTGGGCGTGGTGACGCCCCAATACTCCCAGCGCTTATTGCGGCCCCAGCTGCTGCGGCCGTCGATGCCTGCAGTGTCGTGCAGAGGCCTTCTGCTCCAACCGACGGCGGCGGGGTTGAGCCGCCCGTCGGGCAGGCACAGCGAAACCGACTCGGTGATCTCGCGCTCGACGATCGTGCGACTCATGGCGTTTCTCGCGCCAGAGCGGGCTGTCCCAATTCCATCGACACGTCTACTTTTAGGGCAGGGATAAAGGGAATCGCGATCTTCGGATTGACTATTCGGGTGCGTGCCCGCACCACCCCGACGATGGACACAACGAGGTGTCCGATCACAGCCGCCCACAGCAGCAAATCTGCCAGAAGAAGGGTGGGCGACGGCCCGCTCTCGCTTTCTCCAGTCAGAACGAGCCCGATGATCCCGTCGAATACCACAATGGCCGCCCCGATCGCTGCGACAAGCGTCACGGTCAGCACCCAGTTCGCTGCCCATCGGGAATTCTCCCGCACCAGCGAGTCCGGGTGCCGGCGGTTCTGAGCTGCGAAAATGCCAAGCAGAACCGGAGCAAGCAGCGCGCCGAACAACGGAACAAACCAGAGGAAACCGATTCCCCAAAAGCGGCGGCCGGACGCGTCCGGAACGGCCGAGTGCGCGAGTGGGATGTGCTCAGGAGGAAGAGTGCTCATGCCGGATTCTATTGGGCCGACCGAAGTTTGGAGCGGATGACGGGAATCGAACCCGCGCTATCAGCTTGGGAAGCTGAAGTTCTACCATTGAACTACATCCGCGCAGCTAAATCACTGCGATCCAGCCGGTCTGACGTGGCTAGAGTAACCGAGATTTGCACTTTATTC